>CANAZG010000012.1 GCA_947365965.1 uncultured Clostridia bacterium | reverse complement strand
GGGGCCAACCACTTCGCCGCCACCACCGGCTACGGGTACGACGACGACGGCCGGGACCGGCTGGAGCAGGTCTACGCGGACGTGTTCCACGCCCCTGCCGCCCTGGTGCGGCCCCAGATCACCTGCGGCACTCACGCCCTGGCCGTGGCCCTGTCCGCCAACCTCCTGCCCGGGGACGAGGTCCTCTCCCCTGTGGGCGCGCCCTACGACACCCTCCAGGAGGTCATCGGCATCCGGCCCAGCCCCTGCTCCCTGGCCGAGTACGGCGTGCGCTACCGGCAGGTGGATCTGACGGCGGACGGCGGCTTTGACTACCCGGCCATCCGGGACGCCATCAGCTCCAGGACCAAGCTCATCACCATCCAGCGCAGCAAGGGCTACGCCACCCGGCCCTCCTTCTCCGTGGAGCAGATCGGGGAGCTGATCGCCTTCTGCAAGGGCGTGAAGCCGGACGTGCTGGTGATGGTGGACAACTGCTACGGCGAATTTGTGGACGTGCTGGAGCCCACAGATGTGGGCGCGGACATGGCGGTGGGCTCCCTTATCAAGAACCCCGGCGGCGGGCTGGCCCCCATCGGCGGGTACATCTGCGGCACCCGGGAATGCGTGGACCGCTGCGCCTACCGCCTCTCCGCCCCGGGATTGGGCCAGGAGGTGGGGGCCAACCTGGGCATCCTGCCGGCCTTCTACCAGGGCTTCTTCCTGGCCCCCACGGTGGTGGCCGGGGCGCTGAAGGGGGCGGTGTTCGCCGCCGGGCTCTACGAGAGTCTGGGCTTCCGCTGCGTCCCCGGAACAGAGGAGAAGCGGTGCGACATCATCCAGGCGGTGGAGCTGGGCAGCGAGGCGGCCATGTGCGCCTTCTGCGAGGGGATCCAGGCGGCCGCGCCGGTGGACAGCTTCGCCGCCCCCATCCCCGGTGACATGCCCGGCTACGACAGCCAGGTCATCATGGCCGCCGGGGCCTTCGTCCAGGGCAGCAGCATTGAGCTGAGCGCCGACGGGCCCATCCGTCCCCCCTACGCGGTGTATTTCCAGGGCGGGCTCACCTGGCAGCATGCCAAGCTGGGGGTGCTCCTCTCGGCCCAGCGCATGGCGGACAGGGGCCTGCTCCGGCTGTAATCGGGAAAGGAGCACGGGATGAACCTGCGGGAAAAGCTTATGGACTACTCCCTGGGCAACCATCTGGGCCTCTACTGGCGGCTGTTCCGGCTGCGGGATCGGGCGGGACGGGGGATACTCTCCGACGTGCTCACCTTTCTGCTCAACCGCATGGCCCACCGGCGGGGCGGCTATATCGGCAGGGGCGCACGGATTGCCGGCGTCCCCTCCCTGCCCCACGGCCTCCACGGGATCTATATCTCCCGGTACGCCTCCATCGGCGCCAACTGCCGCATCTACCAGAACGTCACCATCGGAGAGGTGGCCGGCAGGGCCCCCACCGTCGGGGACGGCTGCCTCATCGGGGCCGGGGCGGTGCTGGTGGGGGGTATCCGGATCGGCGACGGGGCCAGAATCGGGGCCGGCGCGGCGGTCAGCGCCGACGTGCCCCCGGGCGCTACCGTGGTCAGCCAGCCGGCCCGGGTGCTTCTGGCGGGAGAGCCCCCCGCTCCTCCGGCGGAGCAGGGAAAAGAAGATACGCTTTAGAGGCCGCGAACAGGCTTCCGGCAGTCCTGCGTCAGACTGCCGGAAGCCTGTTCATCTTTTCTAGGGAGGATTTTCTTCCCTACGCCAGATCCATGCGCAGCTTCTCAATGGCCCGCTTCTCCAGCCGCGACACCTGCACCTGGCTCACCCCCAGGATGCGGGCGCACTGCTGCTGGGTCATACCCTTGAAGAACCGCAGGAGGATGGTCTGCCGCTCCCTGTCCGGCAGCCGGTCAATGGCGGCGCGCAGGGCGATGCGCTCCACCATGCTCTCCTCCGTCACCGGGGAGGCCAGGGTGGACTCCAAGGTAAGCCCGTCTGCGTTCTCCTGCTGGAGGCTGTCCGGCGGCGCGGCGGCCAGCTCCGCCACCGCGATCTCCTCCGCCGTCAGGCCGGTGGCCTCGCTGAGCTCCGAGAGCGCCGGCTCCCGGCCCAGCCGGGTCCGCAGCCGCTCCCGGGCGGCGTAGATGGCGCTGGAGCGCTCCTTGAGGGTGCGGCCCACCTTCACGCTGCCGCTGTCCCGCAGATACCGTCGGATCTCCCCGGCGATCTTGGGCACGGCGTAGGTGGAGAACTGGGTGCCGTAGTCCGCGTCAAAGCCCCGAACCGCCTTGAGGAACCCCAGGCACCCCAGCTGGTACAGGTCCTCCGGCTCCGCCCCCCTGCCGTAGTACCGGCGCACCACCGCCCAGATGAGGCCGCTGTTCTCCGCCAGGACCCGCTCCACGGCCGCCTCGTCTCCGCCCTTGGCCAGGGCCAGCAGGTCCAGGGTCCCGGCGGTCACCTGCTTACCCGGCGGGGCACGATGCGCCGGCGCATGGTGACCCGGGTGCCCTTCCCCTCGCCGGAGCGGACGGTCAGCGCGTCCATGAAGCTCTCCATGATGGTGAAGCCCATGCCGCTGCGCTCCTCCCCGCCGGTGGTGTACAGGGGCTGGCGGGCCTTGTCCACGTCCGGGATGCCCCTGCCCCAGTCCCGGATGGTGATCTCCAGCACATCCCCGTCCAGGATACGGGCCTTCATGACGATCTTCCCCAGGGAGTCCGGGTAAGCGTGGACAATGGCGTTGGTCACCGCCTCGCTGACCGCAGTTTTGATGTCCCCCAGCTCCTCCAGGGTGGGGTCCAGCTGGGCGGCAAAGCAGGCCGCCGCCCCCCGGGCAAAGGCCTCGTTGGCGCTGCGGCTGAGAAATTCCAGATTTATGTAGTTGGTGCTCTTTGTTTTCATGGCGCTCTCCCTCCTAAATCAAATCCACATAGCGATCCAGCCCGGCAGTCTCCAGCACCCGGGCCGCCTGACGGGGGATGTTCACCACCACCAGCGCCCCGGCCAGGGCCTCCATGCGCCGCTTGGCCCGCAGCACTACCGCAATGCCGGAGCTGTCCATAAACGTAAGCCCGCCCAGATCCAGCAGGGTCTTCACCGGCAGATTCTGCTCCATGCATCGGTCAATGGCCTCCATCAGCCCCTTGGCCGCGTGGTGGTCCAGCTCGCCGGTGAGGGTGATGGTCAGCTGCCGGTTCTCCGACTTGTACTTCATCTCCATAGCTTGTCTCCTTCGTGCAAAAAAATGACTGCAAGCGCCTCGCTTGCAGTCATTATAAGATGAACGGCGGATATCTTCTGTCGAAATCCGGAGCCGGAGGATAAATTTCCCGGTTCTTTCTATTTCAGCTCGTTCAGGTACAGCTCCATCCGGCTCTGGATGGCCTGGGCGGTCTCCTCCAGACCCCGTCCGCCGCCGAAGAAGTCCGCCGCGCACTCCTGGACAATGCCCCACGCCCGCGCGTCCCGGCCCGCCAGCTTGTCGATCCGGTTGTAGAGGGCCATGACTCGGTCGTAGTCCGCCTGGGTCGCCTCCTCCATCATAAACACCTGGCCGTTGATGATCCACACAGCCGTGGCCACCGTGAGGGGCTTGCCGTCCGCGCCGGTGATGGGGTCTCCGTTCTCATCCACGGCGTACTCCGGGTGCATGGCCTTGTCCGCCAGCTGGTCAAAGTCGGCCCGGTTGACGGGGAACTGGTCAAAGGCCGTACAGCCGCCGGGCAGCAGCAGGCGGCGCAGGAAGGACCAGGCCCCCTCCTTGTCGCCGCAGGCGCTGGACATGGCCAGTCCCTCGCTGGCGCGGAAGCTGCTGCCGCAGCCGTTCTCAGAGGGGTAGCCCACAAAGGCGGCCTCCCCGCCGAAGGTGGCCCGGCACAGCTGGGGGGTGTAGAAGCCGGACACCTCCTCCGGAATGAGCAGCTGCTCCCCCCGGGCCGCCCGGCTGTAGGCGTCCTCGCCCGCCTCCTCCGCGCCCGCGTCCCGGGGCAGAGATGCGCAGAAGTCCAGCACGGAGAGGAAGTCCGCCCCTGTGAAATCCGCCGTGCCCGCCTCCCAGTCGATCCACTTGTCCAGGCTCTGGGCGGTCAGGGTCTCAAAGAGGGAGGCGCTGGTGTCCTCGGGCCCCAGCACACCGCAACCCGCCGGCATTTCGGCCAGGGCCTTCCGCAGCTCCTCCAGGGTCCAGCCCATCCGGTCCCCCACTGCGGAGACCGCCCCCGCCGCCGTCTCCATGGAGAAGCCGGAGAACACCTGATAGAGCCGTCCGCCCATGGAGGCCGCCTCCAGGGGCCGGTCCATGAGCCCCTCCCGGCTCAGCTCCGGGTCCGCGTCGATGTACGGCCACAGGTCCTCCAGCAGGCCACGGGCGGCATACTGGCGCAGGGGGATGTCCCCGGACACGTCCAGCAGATCGGGCATCCGGCCGGCGGCCAGCTCCGTCTGCAGCCGGGTCAGGCCCGCCGACGGATCGTCGCCCACATTGAACTCCGAGTAGTCCTGGACCTCAATGCGGCAGGAGGCGCTGGTGCGGTTGAAGTCCAGGACCTTGGCCCGGATGTCACTGCTCAGGCCCATGGTGGCCAGGGTGAGCACTGTGCGGCCGGCCAGCTCCTCCTGGCTGGCCGGTGTCAGCGCCATCAGCTCATAGGCCCCCCGCTCTCCCAGCAGGACCGCCGCGCGGCCCTCCGGCAGCAGGGCCAGACCCCGGACCGCGCTCTGGTCCAATCCCGCGCCGGACCAGCTGAGCATCCGCTCCCCTGACCCGCTGCCGGGTACGTAGCGGTAGAGGCTGTCCCCGGCGGCGCAGCAGAAGAGGGTCTCCCCCTCCCCGGCGTACAGCCTCCCCGCGCTGCCGGGCAGAGGAATCTCCGGGCCCCACGCGCCGGCCTCCAGGTCAGCGGTGCGCACCGTGCCGGCGTCCGTCAGCGCCCCCACGGTCCCATCGCCCAGTCCCACCAGCGTGCCGGTGAGGCCCTGGGCGCTCTGGGAGAAGAGGGTCTGCCCGCTGCCGTCCAGCACGGTGAGGGTATCGCCGCCAACCGCCCACAGCCGGCCGGAGGGGTCCGCCAGAGTCCCGTCGATCTCCCCCAGATGGCCGGCCAGGGCCTCCACATCCATGCTCTCCCGCTCCCCGCCGGCGCTGTCCAGCCGCCGCCAGCGGCGGGCGGCCGTCTCGCTCTGGTGAAAGCGGATCGTCTCCCCACCCACGCTGATGTCGCTGTCCATCTCCCGGTCCACCTGGGTCTCCTCCAGGACCCAGAGGGTCCCGTCCCCGCCGGGAGCCAGCGCGGTGATGACGCTCCGGCCCTCCTCCGCCGCCGGAACAGGGGCGTAGCCCGCCACCTCCTCCGCCGCTCCGGTCTCCAGGTCCAGGCGGAACAGGGCGGGGCGGCCCGCCCCGGGGGCGTTGGTGTACACGCTGCCCTCCCCGTCGGCGGAGGCGGAGGCGCTGAAGCTCCAGCTGCCGGCCTCGTCCGTCTCCTCCGGCATCGTGCCCGCCGCGTAGAGGGCCCCGTCCATGGCGCAGCAGGCGGTGATGGTCTCCAGGGGCAGCGGGCAGGGTAAGCTCTGAGGTATGTAGACCGGCGCGGAGAGGGCCTCGCTCTGCGCCGCCGGTTTTCCGCCGCAGCCTGTCAGGGCCAGAAGCAGGACAATCAACAGGATTGCTGTTTTTCGATTCATGGTGAAATTTCCTCCTTATTGCCGGGCAGTCCCGGCGGTATGGAGGAGAGTATAGCAGGAAAATCTTACATTGCACCCTGTCTTGTTCTTACGATTTCTTACATTCAGCGGACACGCCTCTCTGGACAGGGGCGCTGTGAACGTGCTATAATCAAACAACTTGAAAAGAAGCGGAGCTTCTTTTCAAGCGCCCAGGCTGAACGCCTGGGCAGGCCGCTTTCGCGGCCTTGGTTTGGATTTCAGCGTCAAATACAGCGTGCTCCACACGCTGGCGGGCTTTGCACGCCTGAAAAACAGCAGCGCTGTTTTTCAAGTTATTTGACGATATAATGCGGTAAATCCGCCGGCCGAGCCGGCAGAGGGAGGCGCCTGTGTGAAGCAGAAATTGTTGATCGTGGATGATGAGCGGGGCATTGTGGACATGATGCGGGACTATTTCTCCCCCCAGTACCAGGTCCTGACCGCCGGAAGCGGCCAGGAGGCGGTCCGCCAGGCCGAACAGCAGCCGGATCTGATCCTGCTGGACATCAACATGCCGGGCATGGACGGCATGACCGTGTGCCGGACCATCCGGGAGCACGTGGCCTGCCCCATCCTGTTCCTGACGGCCCGGATTGAGTCGGCGGACCAGATCGCCGGGTTTCAGGCGGGCGCGGACGACTACATCGTCAAGCCCTTTGATCTGGACGAGCTGGGGGCCCGGGTGGCCGCCCACCTCAGGCGGGAGCAGCGCCACAGCCGCGCTGCGGTGCGCTTCTTCGGGGAGTGCGCGGTGGACTACTCCGCCCGGACCGTCACCGTCAGCGGTCAGGCGGTGGCGCTGTCGCGCCGGGAGTTTGACATTCTGGAGCTGCTCTCCCTCCATGCGGGGCAGGTGTTTGACCGGGAGCGGATCTACGAGCTGGTCTGGGGCATCGACGGCGGCGGAAGCAGCGACACGGTGATGGAGCACGTGCGGAAGATCCGCGCCAAGCTGGCCGCCCACACGTCCCGCAGCTGCATTGAAACGGTCTGGGGGTGCGGCTACAAGTGGAACGGCTGAAAAACATGGGGCTGAAAAAGGCCTTCCTCCTGCTGACCCTCTGCGGTCTGCTCCTCTCCCTGCTCCTGACCCTCCTGCTGTGGACTGTCTGCGAGGCCATCGCCGCCCAATATCCCGCCGGAGGCTTCCTGATCGGCCCCGACGGAGCTTTCCCCCTGCCCTCCCCCACCTCCGAGCAGAGCCGGTTGCTGCTCCTGCTGAATGTTGTGCAGATGGCGGGGGCCGTGCTCTTCCCCGTTCTGGGCCTGAGCGCGGCGGCGGCCCTCTTCTACCGCTGGAAGCTGGAAAAGCCCATCTCCATTTTGTCGGAGGGGACGGCTCGCATTCAGACCAATGATCTGGATTTCTCCATCCCCCAGGTCTCCCAGGATGAGCTGGGCCAGATCTGCGCGGCCTTTGAGACCATGCGCGGAGAGCTGCTGCGCTCCAACAGGGCGCTGTGGCGGCAGGCCGAGGAGCGGCGGCGGCTCAACGCCGCCTTTGCCCACGATCTGCGCAACCCCATCACCGTTCTCAAGGGCAGCGTCAGACTCCTGCGGCAGAACCCGGCGGCCCCGGAGACCCTGGACCGGCTGGAGAGCTACACCCTGCGGCTGGAGCGGTACGTGGAGGCCATGAGCGCCGTGGAGCGGCTGGAGCAGATGCCGGTGCGGCCCGCCGGCGTCCCCTGGGCGGTTCTGCGCACGGAGCTGGAGGAGACGGCGCGGCTGCTGGCCCCGGGGCTGGAGGCGGAGATCTCCGCGCCGGACCAGGGGACGGTGGTGATTGACCACGGGATCTTCCTGACAGCGGCGGAAAATCTCATCGGGAACGGGGCCCGCTTCGGCAGGAGGACCCTGACCATCTCCCTCACCCGGCAGGGGGATTTTCTCTCCCTCTCTGTGGCGGACGACGGCCCCGGCTTTCCTGATCAGCTGCTCCAAAGCGGGCCAAAGCCCTTTGGAAAGCTGGAGGAGAACGCAGAGCACTTCGGCATGGGCCTGTACACCAGCGGCCTCCTCTGCCGGAAGCACGGCGGCAGCCTCCGCCTGGAGAACCGGGGCGGCGCGGCGGCTGTGGCGGTTTTTCAAATTTTCTCCCAGCCTTGAGGGTTTCTTGAGATTTGCGCGGTACACTCTCCCCGAGAGCCTGTTTAACATCTCCCCGCGCCCGCCTTGGCGGCGTATTTTCCGCCTTGACTGCGTTAAAAATCCTTGCCATCCGGCAGGATGCCTGCGGATTTTTGCCTTGCAAGGCAAAAAATCCACTCGCCAATCCGCACACGTTGAGATGATAAACAGGCTCTGACACTATGAAGGGAGGGTGTATTTTATGCACATCCAAGCGCAAGACCTGTCCAAAATCTACGGCCAGGGGGAGAACCAGGTGGCAGCCCTGAACCGGGCCTCCCTGGAGATCGCCCCCGGGGACTTCATCTCCATCGCCGGACCATCCGGCAGCGGAAAGAGCACCCTGCTCCACCTCCTCTCCGGGCTGGACCGCCCCACCTCCGGCCGCCTCACCTACGACGGCCGGGACATCTGCGGCCTGACGGACCGGGAGCTGTCCGCCTTCCGCCGCCGGCGCATCGGCTTTATCTTCCAGCAGTTCCGCCTGCTGCCGGTTCTGACGGCCCGGGAAAACATCATCATGCCCCTGCTGCTGGACCGGAAACAGCCGGACGAGACGTATCTGAACCATCTGGCGGAGCTGCTGGGCATCCGGGACCGCCTGACCCATCTGCCCCACGAGCTCTCCGGCGGACAGCAGCAGCGGGTGGCCATTGCCCGGGCCCTCATCGCCGGACCGGACGTAGTCTTTGCCGACGAGCCCACCGGCAACCTGGACAGCCGGAGCGGCGGCGAGGTGATGTCCCTTTTGCAGACGGTCCATCAGGAGCTGGGCAAGGCCCTGGTGATGATTACCCATGACAGCCGCATCGCCGCCCTGGCCCCCCGGCGGCTGTCCATTGTGGACGGGACCCTCTCGGAGGTGGCCGGATGATGAGGAGCTATCGCAGTCTGGCAAAAAAGGAGCTGCTGGCCCAGCCGGTCACCTCCGCGCTGATCCTGCTGGCGGTGATCCTCTCCACCATGATGACGGCCGTGATCGGCCAGTCCGCCGGGGTGCTCTCCGCCATGCGCCTGCAGCAGGCCGTGGCCATCGGCGGGGACCTCCACGCCAGCTTTGTTCAGATGAATGCGGCCCAGGTGGAGGCGCTGAGGCAGGACCCCAGGCTGTCCTTTGTGGGGACCCATGTGGTGGTGGGGAGCATGGTGCTGGACAACACCCTGATCCTGGGCCTCAGCGACTTCCAGGAGGACGTGAGCGCGGTTTACCCCTCCCTCTCCACCCTCAAGGAGGGCCGTCTGCCGGAGGCCCCCATGGAAATCGCCCTGCCGGAGGATGTGCTGGGCTATCTGGGGGCCAGAGGGGAGCTGGGGGAGACCCTCACCCTCTCCCTGTCCAAGGCCCTGCGCCACGGGATAATGGTCCAGTCCTACGACTTCACCGCCGACTTCACCCTGGTGGGCGTCACCGAGAGCAACTACCTCAACTACGGCGCCGGGGTTGTCAACGGCATTGTGGGACCGGGGACGGCGGAGGCCCTGCTGCCGGAGGCGTACTTCTACTACAACGTGGATATGCGCATGGCGGATCAGCGGTCCTTCCAGGCGACGATGGACGATCTGATCTCCGCCCTGGAGGTCCATGAGCTGGATGTCACGTACAACTTCACCTATCTGGAGGCCCTGGGGATCCCCTGCCGCCGGGATACCGCCGACGCGTCCGACGGCAGCGGCTTCCCCTTCCTGCTGGCGGCGGGCGTGCTGGTGGGGGCCCTGGTCCTGCTGGCGGCGGGGCTGGTAATCTACAACATCCTGAAAATCGCCGTGTCCCGGCGTATGACCCAGTACGGCGTGCTGCGGGCCATGGGCGGCGGCAGGGGCCAGGTGTATTTTCTGGTCACGGCCCAGGCGCTGCTGCTGTGCGCGGCGGGCATTCCCCTGGGGCTGCTGCTGGGAGCCCTGTCCGCCAGGGGCATCCTCACCGCCGCCACCGGCCTCCTCTCCCCCTCTGTCTTTCTGGTCCAGGACAGCGGGGAGCTGAATCGCCTGATCGAGGCAAACAGCGGCGGAAAGGGACTCTACCTGCTGGTGAGCGCCGCTGTCACCCTCCTCTTCGCCCTTCTGGCCGCCCTCCCCGCCGCCCGGTACGCCTCCAGGGTGCCGCCCACGGCCGCCATGGCCGGCAGACCCCCGGCGGTCCGGCGCAGAAGCCGGCGCACCGGGAGAATCCGCAGCTTCGAGGCCTTCTACGCCCGGCTGAACCTGCGGCGCAGTCCGGGCCGCACGGCCATCACGGTGCTGTCCCTGGTCATGAGCATCACCGTCTTTATCACCCTCCAGGGGGCGGTGGGACTGCTGGATGCGGCCAGGAGCGGGGCGGCGGACCACCTGGGGGACTACTCCATCACCAATGAGCGCTCCGGCTTCTCCCCGGAGGAATACGCGGCCATGGGGGACGATCCCCAGGTGGCGGAGCTGCTCGCCATGCAGTTCTCCCTCTATGAGCAGGGGCCGGACGGCTCTTTGACGGGTATCACCATCGGGTTCCCCCTCCAGCCGGCGGAGACCCTCCAGGTGGTGGGGCTCAACAGCGCCTACTGGGATACGGTCTTTTCTGACCTGCCCGAGGATACTCTGGCGCGTCTGAAGGCGGGAGAGGGCTGCATGATCCGCAATCCCCTGCCCATCGTTTACGAGGGGCAGGAGTTTCCCCGCACCGTCATCTCCGTGGGCGAGACCGTGACCGCGGCCGGGGAGGTCCTGGACGTGCTGCATACCATAGACGACTACGACAGTGGCTATCTCAGCGTCGGCAACAGCGGCTTTGTCAACGGCGTACAGATCATCGTGAATGAGGACCTGTATGCCCGGCTCACCGGAGAGACCGTCTACAGGGAGCTGCTGCCCACCCTGGCAAAGGGCGCGGACCGGGAGACCTTTGACCGGACGGCGGCGGCCCTGGCGGAGCGGGTCCCGGGGACCATCTGTCTGTCCTACGAGGACACGGACCAGCAGCTGGAGGAGACCTTCGCCCAGATCCGGATGCTGGCCTGGGGACTGATTCTGTTTGTGTCCCTCATCGGCCTTCTCAACATCGTCAACACCGTCTACACCAACATACACACCCGGGTGTCGGAGATCGGTATGCAGCGGGCCATCGGCATGAGCGCGGAGAGCCTGTTCAAGGTGTTTCTGTGGGAAGGGGCCTACTACGGACTGATGGCGGCGGTCCTGGGCAGCGCGGCCGGTTACGTCTGTACCATCCTCGTGGAAGCCGCCGTCAAGGAGGAGCTCCATCTGCCCGCCCCGCCCCTCCTCCCTATGGCCGGCGCGTCGGTCCTGGCCGTGGCCGCCTGCCTGCTGGCCACCTGCGTTCCCCTGGGGCGGATCAGCCGGATGCCCATTGTGTCGTCCATTGACCGCGTGGAATAAATGAAGTAAATAAATGAGGGCCTGCCCGGCGCGTTTGCGTCCGGGCAGGCCCTGTATTCATTACTGGGGGATGCAGCCGCTCACCTCATGTCACCGCTCACCGCAAAGACCGCCGCAGTACGGAAGGTCTCCCCCCTCCGCTCCGTCTCCAGCCGGCCGCCGCACCGCTCCATCAGCTCCGCCATGGTGGGCAGGCCCACGCCGTGGCTGTCCCGGCGGTCCGGATCCGGCCGGACCCGGTTCTCCGCCGCCACGATCACCGTCCCGGGCCCCCTCTCCACAGAAAAGGTCACCGGGCTGGCCGGGTCCCCGTACTTGCACAGGTTGGAGAAGAGGTTGTCAAACACCCGCACAGCGTCCTCCGGCCGCAGGTAGAGCCGGAAGGGCTCTGTGAACACCGGCTGCGGCGCCTGGAATCCCTCCCGCTGGAGGTCCCCGCACACCTCCGAGAGGATCTGTCCCAGCAGCTGCGCCCCGTCCACCAGCTCCGGCTCCCGGGCCAGGGCCTCCCGGCTGTCCGGCACCTGGGCCCGATCAAAGAGCTGGTCCGTCATGCCCTTGATCTGCTCCGCCTTCTCAGCGGCCAGACGGAGATACTTCTCCCGCTCCTCCCCGCTCTGGCACCGGCGGAGGATCTCCAGGTAGCCCATCAGCTTGGTCAGGGGGGTGCGCAGATCGTGGGACAGGCCGGTGATGAGCCGCCCTGTGGCCCCCACCGCCTCCCGCTCCCCCTCCAGCCGCTCCAGCACGCTCAGCCGCAGCCGCTCGATATCCGCCCCCAGCCGGCTCAGCTCGTCCCGGCCCGGGGCCCGGATGCTGTGGGACAGATCCCCGGCCATCAGGGCCCCGGTCTCCCGGCTCAGCGCCTCGATGCGCCGCAGCAGATGGAGGATGTAGGGCACCACCACGGCGCAGAAGACCGCCGCCGCCAGGACCAGGGCCGCAATCCGGACCAGCCCCTCCAGCCACGCCCAGTTGGGCACCGCCGCCAGATACAGCTCTCCGTCCGCGCACCGGAGGGGCTCCATACTCACGGACACGCTGGAGCCTAGGCTCATCAAGCTCGTGGAGATGCTAAACGTCTCCTGCTCTACTGCCGGATCCCAGTCTCCCACCACCACGCTGTAGATAGTGGTAGACGGATCGGCCTCCTCCCAGCCCGGCTCCTCCAGCACCTGCCGGACGCTCATCCCCGACTCTATGATATAGGCCTGATAGGCCTGAACCGAGGTTTCCTGCCGCTCCCGCAGAAGGGCCGTAAACCACTCGCTCCGAAGCAGCCACGACGCCCCGTATCCGGACACCAGACAGTAGACCGCCAGCGCCAGGGCCAGGGCCAGCAGGGACGCCCCCACCAGCTTCAATCCCAGCCGGGATATTCTCCTATCCAACGCGATACCCCTTTCCCCATACGGTCTTGATATACTCCGGGTGGCGGGGGTCCGGCTCCACCTTCTCCCGCAAACGGCGGATGTGGACCATGACCGTGTTGCCGGAGGAGGCGAAGTAGGGCTCCTGCCAGACGCTCTCATAGAGATTTTGCAGGGAGAAGATCTTCCCCTGGTGCTCCACCAGCAGCCGGAGGATGCGGTACTCCGTCTCCGTCAGATCCAGCTCCATGTCGCTGCGCCAGGCCATGTTGCTGGTGAGGTTCACCCGCAGGCCGCACCACTCCGCCTCCTCCGCGGCCGCCTCGGGCTTGCCCTTGTAGACCTGGTAGCGGCGCAGAAGGCCCTTTACCCGTGCCAGCAGCTCCGGGTAGGAGAAGGGCTTGGCCAGATAGTCGTCCCCGCCGCTGGCGTAGCCCATGGTGAGATCCGACTCCCGGCTCTTGGCCGTGAGAAACAGCACCGGCACGTTCCACCGCTCCCGCAGCCGCAGGCACACCTGATAGCCCCCCAGCCCCTCCATCATCACGTCCAGGATCACCAGCTCCACAGCGCCATGACAGCTGTCCAGATAGGCCAGGGCCTCCTCCCCGCCGCTGGCTTCCGCCACGTCGAACCCCTCGCCGGTGAGCAGCACCCGCAGTACCTCCCGGATCTCCTCGTCGTCGTCCACGATCAGGATCTTGTCCGCCATTGTCCGTCCTCCCGCCTGTTTTCCCCCATTGTATCGTCAAATAACTCGAAAAACAGCGATGCTGTTTTTCAGGCGTGCAAAGCCCGCCAGCGTGTGGAACACGCTGGATTTGACGATGAAATCCAAACCAAGGCCGCGAAAGCGGCCTGCCCAGGCGTTCAGCCTGGGCGCTTGAAAAGAAGCGGAGCTTCTTTTCAAGCGGTTTGATTATAAAAGCCTGCGGCCCAGTCCGCAAGGTCCGGGCCGCAGGTTTAAGATAAAATTAAGATTCTTCCGCGCTGGACACCGCCTGCCCGGTGTGGAAGAAGTAGAGGATCCGCTCCGCCACGGGCATCCCCAGGATCTTCTCCAGGGCCTGGCTGTAGGCCTCCAGCTGGGGCCGGTAGTAGGCCGCCTTCTCCGGCAGGGTCTTCTCGGTGATCCGGTCCGTCTTGAAGTCCACCACCGTGATCTGCTCATCCTTCACCGCGTACAGGTCCACCACCCCCTGGAGCAACACCTCGTCCTCCTCCCCCAGATCCGGGTAGTACTCCCCCGCCGGCACCAGCAGGCTGAACCGGGCCTCCCGCTCCACGTGGTCCGCCTGCCTCAGCCTTTGGGCCAGGGGGGACGCCAGGAACCGCTCAATGGCCCCCCGGTCCACCGCCTCCGCCTGCTCCCGGGTCATCAGCCGGCGGCCCACCAGATCCGCCACCGTCGCCGCCACGTCCCCCTTCTCCAGGTCCAGATGCTGCATGACCAGGTGCATGGCCGTGCCCCGGGCCTCCGGGCCCAGGGGCTGCTGCCCGGACAGGAACCGGGGCGCGGCAAAGGCGCGGCGGGCATAGGGCTGCACGGTGTCCTCGGCAATCTCCTTGTCCTTCTCCCGGCCCTTGAGCTGGGTGGCCGTCAGCTTGGTGGGGGCGGCGCAGGCCGCCAGATGGGGGTAGACAAAGTCCAGCGCCTCCCGGTCCACCGGAAGGCCGGGCCCCTCCTCCCTCTCAGCCCCCTCCCGGGGCTCCTCCAGGGGCCGGGGCGAGGCGTAGGGGACGCCATCGTGGATCGCCGTCACCCAGGGCGTGTCCTCCGCCGGGACCCAGTCCCCCTCCTCCAGTCCCGCCGCCCCGCGCAGAGGCGCGGCCTCCGGCCGCCGCAGCAGGGGCAGCAGGATCCACTCGGCCATGGACTTGGCCCCCGCCGCCATCTCCGGCGGCAGCCGGTCCGTCCCCCGGGGGACCATGGAGGTAAGGGCCGTGAGGGCGGACAGGGTCCTCTCCGCCGCCGCCACGGTGGCGGTCATGATGAGCTTCTCCTTTGCCCGGGTCATGCCCACGTACAGCACCCGCATCTCCTCCTCCCGCATCTCCCGGCTCAGCCGGTCCGACAGGGCCTCCCGGGCGATGGTGGGGTAGCGGATGCGCCGGTCCAGGTCAATGAACATGGGGCCAAGGCCCAGCTTGGGGTGGACCAGCACCGGACTCCGGAGATCTGCGGTGTTGAAGCTCTTGTTGAGATCGGCCAATATGACAATGGGGAACTCCAGGCCCTTGGATCGGTGAATGCTCATGATCTGCACCCCGCCGGCCGTACTCCCGGAGGCCCCGGCGGGCTGCTCCCCGTTCTCCAGCAGAAACCGCAGGTGGCTCACAAAGGCGAACAGGCCCTTGTACCCCGCCCCCTCGAAGGCCCGGGCGTGCTCATAGAGGGCAATCAGGTTCTCCCGCCGGCCCTCCCCGCCGGCCATGGCCCCGAACACCCCCAGCACGTTCAGCTGGTTGTAGACCCGCCACAGGAGCCGGTGCATACTCATATCCTTGGCCAGGCTCCGCAGCTCCTCCAGCTGCCGGAGGAAGTCCCGGCAGTCCCGGTCCTCGCAGGCCGCCAGAGCCTCGTAGAAGTCCCCCTCCGTGTGCGCGCCGCGGATATGGGCCAGCCGGTCCGGCGTGAACCCCGCCAGGGGGGAGCGGAGCACGGCGATGAGGGGCACGTCCTGGCGGGGATTGTCCAGAATTTGCAGCAGGGCGAACACCACCGCCACCTCCATGGAGGAGAAGAAGTCCTCGTCCTCCTGGACTGCGCAGGGGATGTTCCGCTCCGCCAGAGCCCGGGTGTACAGCCGCAGCCGGGGCCCCGGGGAGCGCATGAGCACCACGATGTCCTCGCACCGGCAGGGGCGCAGGGCGTTGGTCTCCTCGTCCGTCACCGGGTACCCCTCCTCCAGCAGGGCGGCGATCCGCTCCGCCGCGAACCGGGCCTCGGCCATGGGCCGGGAGAGAGGCGGACCCTCCGTCCCCCGCTGAATGGGCAGATCCAGCAGATGGAACTCCGCCGGACAGTCCGTCCGCGCCGGCAGGTAGTCCGCGCCGAAGTGGAGCGCCTCCTGCTCCCCGTAGTCCATGTCCCCCATCTCCCGGCTCATGATGGCCCGGAAGACTACATTCACCGCCTCCAGCACCTCCCGCCGGGACCGGAAATTCTGGCTGAGGAGGATCCTCCGGGGCTGCCCCTCCTCCGCCTCCGCCGCATCGGGGAACTGGCGGTACTTCTCCAGAAAGATGGAGGGGTCCGCCAGGCGGAAGCGGTAGATGGACTGCTTCACGTCCCCCACGGTAAAGAGGGTCCTGCCCCCGTGGGACACGGCGGAGAAGATGCAGTTCTGTACCTCGTTGGTGTCCTGGTACTCGTCCACCATCACCTCCCGGTAGCGGCTGCCCACCAGCTCCGCCAGCTCCGTGGGCTGGCCGTCCTCCCCCAGCAGCAGGCGCACCGCGCAGTGCTCCTGGTCCGAGAAGTCGGCCACGTTCCGCCGCAGCTTCTCCCGCCGGTAGGCCTGGGAGAAGTCCCCGCACAGCGTCAGCAGCGCCCCCATGGCCGGGGCGGACAGGCGCAGGTCCTCCCCCGCCTCCGCCCCCGTCACGTCCAGAATGGCCCAGGCGCTGTTCATCTCCCCCCTGCATCGGTCCCACAGGGCCTTCATCCGCGTCTTCAGCTCCGGCAGCTCGCACTTTCGGGCGGCGGTGAGGCCGGGGAAGGGCCTCACCCGGTCCCTGGCCTCGTCCCACCCGGAGGCCGCGGCCAGCGCCTCCAGCTGGGCGGCGGCCTGGGCGAAGCCGGGGGCGTAGGCCTTCTCCAGCCGTCCGTCGGCGGCCATCTCCCCCAGACTCGCCCGGAGCAGGGCCGCCCAATGGGCCGCCTTCCGGGTCAGGGAGGAGAGCAGCTCCCGGCCGTAGACCGTCTCCCCGCCGTCCGGGGGCAGGCTGGCCCAGGCCGCCCGCTGCTCCTCCAGCCACCGCTCCGGGTAGGCGTGGCTCTGGACCTTGTTGTACAGCTCCAGCACCAGCTCCTCCAGCCGGCTGTCATCCCGGCCAAAGCCAAAGGCGTCCGCCAGCTGGAGCCGGTCCGGGGTCATGTCCGTGTAGAACCCCTCCAGCACCCGGGGCAGCACCCGGCGGCGCAGCAGCGTGGCCTCGTTATCGTCCAGCACCCGGAAGTCCGCCGTCAGCCCCCGCTCCCCGCCGAAGTCCATCAGGTGGATGTTCTCCCGCAGCAGGGCGGTGCAGAAGGCGTCAATGGTCTTGATGTCCGCCTGATAGACCAGCATCAGCTGGCGCTGGAGGTGGCGGTCATTGGGCAGGTCCGCCATGCGCCCGCTCAGCTCCTGGGCGATGCGCTCCCGCAGCTCCGCCGCCGCGGCCCGGGTGTAGGTGATGATGAGGAAGTCGTCCATATCCGCCCTCTCCTCCCCCAGCACCCGGCAGAAGAGCCGCTCCACCAGCACCTTTGTCTTCCCGCTGCCCGCGGCGGCGGACACCAGCAGCCGCCCGCCCCGGTCATTTACCACCGACTGCTGGCTCTCTGTCAGCTTTACGCTCACTGCGCTCCCTCCTTCTCCTCAATGGCCCTGTCCACATGGGCCCAGAACTCCTCCGGCTTCACAGGGCGGATCAGCTCCATGCGGTCCTCCCCGTCCCCGTCCATAAAGTGGCAGGCGGAGGCGAACTCGCAGTAGGAGCAGGCGCTCTCCTGCTCGCTGCGGCCGCAGGGGTCCGCGTCGATGTTGCCCCGGCGCAGCTCCCGGGCGATCTGCTCCAGCACCGCCTCCACGTACCGGCCCAGCTTGCCCAGCTCCGCCGCCGAGGCCACGCCCTTGGCCACGCTCCCGTCCCGCCCCAGGGTCAGGGGCAGGAACCGAGGGCCCTCCAGGGCGCTGTGCTCCATGGCCCGCAGCACCTCCGGCTGGTCCAGCACCAGCCCGGACCGGCGCAGCTCCTTGTCCAGCGCGGCCCGCAGGGCCTGCCCGTCCACCCCCCTGCCCTGGCTCACCAGCACGTCGCGGGCGGGCAGGTAGAGGACCCCCGCCGGCACGATCTCCCTGCCAAACAGAGCGCTCCCCTCCCGCTCCAGGGCGAAGAGGTACAGGAGCATCTGGATATTCAGCCCGTGGCGCACGTCGCTGAGGTCAAAGGCCTTTTTGCCGGACTTGTAGTCCACCACCCGCAGGTACAGCTTCCCGTCCTTGATCCACCCGTCCACCCGGTCCACCTTCCCGGTGACGGTGAGAGACGCCCCGGCGGCCTGGACGGTGATGGCCGGCAGGGCCCCGTCGTCCCCGAATCCCAGTTCAAAGGCCACAGGCACGAAGTCCGACGCCGCCAGCTCCTCGGCCACGTTCTCCACAATCACCCCCACCGTCCTGCGCAGACGGCGGAAGAGGTACTTGAACCGCTCCTCCCTGGCGTCAAACCCGGGCAGGGCGGCGGCCATATACCGCTCCACCACCCGGTCCACCAGAGCGCGCAGCTCCCGCTCCTCCAGCTGGCTGAAGCCCCCCCGGTCCATGGCCTCCCGGGTTACGTGCTCCAGGACGTAGTGGAGGAAGGTGCCCACCTGGGATGCGTCAAAGCCCGCCGGCCGGCGCTCCCTGGCCCGGAGGCCGTACTGCATGAAGTAGGCGAAGTGGCAGGAGTTGACCTTGTCGATGCGGCTGGCGGACATGCGGTAGCTGCGGCCGTAGAGTGTCTCCACCGCCGCCGGGGAGAGACGGCCCCGGCGCATTTGGGCAGCCCGGTCCATGGCCGCCAGGGCTCCCTGCCACCGCTCCTCCCCGGCGAAGTACTGCCACAGCGCCCCGCCCCGCTCCCCGCCGGCCAGCTCCAGGGCCGGCACCGGGGCGGTGAGGCGGCCCTCCCTGTTGTCCGATATCTCCCCCACGCCGGGCAGCAGGGTCCGGATCCGTCCGGCCACAAAGGAGGGCCGCAGAGGGGACCCGGAGAGGTCCGACGCCGGCCAGCTGACGTGGAGCCCCTGGGTGGGCTGGGCCAGGGCGGCGTAGAGGTATTGCAGCTCCATGTGGAACAGGTCCATGCCCGCAGGGGCCAGCTCGATGCCCGTCTCCCGCAGCCGCTCCCGGTCCTCCCGGCTCAAAAGGCCCGTGCCCGTCTGGACGGCGGGCAGCACGTGGTCGTTGCACCCCATGAGGAACAGGTGCTTCACCCGCTGCCGGTCGTTGCGGGTGATCTGGGAGGCCTGGACCTGGTCCAGGGACACGGGGATGGTGCCCACGTCGTACTGGGTCAGCACCAGCTTCAAGAGCCGGGCAAACTCCTCGGCGTCCAGCTCCGCGTCCTCCAGAATGGCGGCGAATTGGTCCATGACCGCGCACAGCAGCTCCCAGAGCTGGCTGTACTCCCTGGCCCGCTGGAGCTGCCCCAGCTCCTCCAGCCGCCGGGTGCGCTCCTCCAGCTGCCGGGCCAGCTCCAGCTCCTCCAGAAAGGCCCACAGGGCCTCCAGCTTTCCCCGGGCCCCCTTCCGCTCCCGCAGCCCAGCCGCCAGACGGCCCAGAGGGCCCCCCACCCGGCGGCGTAGGGCGTTGATCTGCATCAGCTCCTCAGTCTGCCGGGGGGTGAAGCTCTCCCGCCAGCCCGCCGGATTGCCGGTCCAGTCGCTGTCCCGAATCCACATGGACCCGTGAATGTCCCAGGCCACCACGTAGTTCTCCAGCACGTCGCACTCGCCGTCCGTCAGCCCCGCCAGCCCGGTTTTCAGCCAGCGGAACATATCCTCGTACTCGTACCCGCCGGTCACCGCGTCCAGGGCCCCGGCCAGCAGGCTCAGCACCGGCTTCTCCAGCACGTCGCTGCGGCGGCTGAGGTACACCGGCACGCCGTAGCGCTCAAAGACGTTCTCAATGGTGGCCTCGTACTCGTCCAGGTTCCGGGCCGCCACGCCGATGTCACGGAAGCGGCAGGTCCCGGACCGGACCAGCTCCAATATCCGGGCGGCCACGTACTCCGTCTCTGTGAACATGCTCCCCGCCCGGCACAGCTCCACGCCCTCGCAGTCCCCCTCGTACTGGCGGAAGGGGCCGAAAAAGCAGGCCGTCAGGTGCTCCAGGGCCGTCTCCGGCTCCCGGGGGGGCAGGACCTCCACCGCGCAGGCCGCGCCGCAGTCCTCCGCCAGACGGACCAGCTTGTCCCGGGCCCGGACGCTCTGCTCGAAGATCTCCAGGCCGCTCTCATCCCCCAGCAGGGTGACGGTGACAGACCGGGCCGTGCGCAGCAGAATCTCGATGAGCTTCATCTCCTGGCCGGTGAAGTATGTAAAGCCATCCAGGTATACATCCTTTCCGGCGGAGCATTTTGACGCCTCCAGCCGCTCCACCAGCTTCTCCATCAAGTCCCGCCGGTCCTCCCCCTCCCGGCACAGCCGGGAGAGGTAGGCGGTGTAGATGAGGGCCAGGTCCCGGACCTTCTCTCCGCTCATCCCCTCCAGCAGAGGGCACACCTCCCCCAGGTCCTCCGGCTGCACCCGGCTGGCGATCAGCTCCTCGCACACCGCCACCAGCTCACGGAGGAAGGGGGCCTTCCGGCTGGGCCGGGCGTAGACGGTCAGCTGGGGCAGCACCTCCTGAAGGGAGAGGTGCATGAGCAGCAGCTTGCCCCCCGCGTCCAGGGTCCCGTCGGTCAGCCCCTCGGTCCTCTCCAGCACCCGGCCCGCCAGCAGACGCAGGCTGAGGACCTGGGCGTACCGGGCCGCGCCGGGCCCCAGAGCCCGGCACAGCTCCATCTCCGCCCTGTGGGAGGCGTGCTCCGGGCACAAGAGCAGCGCCCCCGGCTCCTCCCCGCCCTCCCGAATCGCCTGAAGCACCCGGGCAGTCTTGCCGGTGTTGGCCCGGCCCATCCATATGCGCAGCATACCCTCGTCCCCTTCTCATATAGTCAAATAACTTGAAAAACAGCGCTGCTGTTTTCAGGCGGGCAAAGCCCGCCAGCGTGTGGAACACGCTGTATTTGACTATGAAATCCAAACCAAGGCCGCGAAAGCGGCCTGCCCAGGCTTTCAGCCTGGGCACTTGAAAAGAAGCTCTGCTTTTTTTCAAGTTGTTTGATTATAATATCCGCTCCATTATAGCAGGAATGACCGGCCCCTTTCAACCGGATCTCCATAAAAAGCGGACGCCCTGTCCAAAGAACAGAGCGCCCGTATGGGGTGCGCCGCCGATTCCGCCTCCGGCAGCTGAGAAAAGCAGGTCAAAATTTCTTGTCCGCCGCCTCTTTCCTTCCGGAAAAGACGCGGAATCCCCAGGATCAGAACCCCGCGATCCGCTCCCCGTCCAGGCGTCGGAGGATGGCGCAGGCCAGACGGACGGCGTTTTCGAAGTCCCCGTAGGCGGAGATGCCGTAGTGGGTGTGGGCATAGCGCACAGGGACGCCGATCACGATCACCGGCACGCCGCTGTTGCTGAGATGGATGGGTGCGCCGTTGGTGGACCCGGCGGTGCGGACCGCCTCCTGGACCGGGATGCCCTCCTCCGCCGCCAGATCCAGGGCAAAGCGCTGGTAGTGGGGGTTGGTAATCATTCGGGCGTCCATGTGGCGGAGCATGGGCCCCCGCTTGATGGCGGTCTGGACCATGTAGGGCTCCACGCAGGTGTCGTCCGCCGGGCAGCCCTCGAAGACAATGGCAATGTCCGGCTTCACCACCTGGGCCGTCACGGCCGCGCCCCGGGTGCCCACCTCCTCCTGAACAGCGCAGGCTCCCACCACGTCCACGGCCAGCTCCTGGCCCTGGAGCTCCCGGAGGGTCTTGAGGATGGCGGCACAGCCCAGTCGGCAGTCGAAGCTCTTGCCCACCATGAGGTCGCTCCTCTCGTCGTAGGTGAAGGTCACGTCCGGCACCACCGGCTCCCCGATGCGCACGCCGAAGACCTCCACCGCCTCCTCCCGGGAGGTTGCGCCCACGTCCACGGTGATGTCGGCAATCTCCAGAGGCGCTCTCCGGGCCTCGGCGCTGAGGAAGTGGGGCGGGGTGCTGGCGGTGATGCCGGGGATATAGGCCCCCTCCCGGTTCCGGACCCAGAACCTGTGGGCGGGCACGTTGTGGCTGACCCAGCCGCCCAGGGGCGCGATGCGCAGGGTGCCGTTGGGCCGGATGGCCTGGACCATGAAGCCCACCTCGTCGCTGTGGGCGTCCAGCTGCACCACCGGGCGGTCCCCCCGGTTCTCCTGGCGGCGGATGTACACGTTGCGCATCCGGTCCATCTCCGCCTGCCCCAGGCCGCCGGCATAGGACAGGATGAGCCGGGCCGCCTCGTCCTCAAATCCGGGGGCCCCGTTGGCGTTGGAGATGGCCGCGATCATCTCCAGGGTCTGTTTCTTATCCATGTCTTTCCTCATTCTCCTCGTTTTGATTGGAGCTCGGCCTTCTTGAACTCCTCCATAAAGTCCACAATATAGTCCGCCACGGTTTGCAGCATCCTCTGCCCCCACTCCACCGTGGCCGTGTTCGGGTGGTCCGGACCGATCCAGCCGCTGTCCGTGACCCGGGGGGTGCTGCGGATGATCTCCACCGTCACGCCCCGGTAGACCGCGCTGCGAAAGCCCGTGGCCTTGATCTCGTCCGTCACGTCGAAGAGCTCCAGCTCCCCGCCGATCTCGCTTTTGTCCACCAGGTTCGGGTCAATGCCCAAAATGGCCGCCGTCTCCTCGCCGCCGCCATGGCCCCCCTTCCAGGCCGGGTCCATATCCCAGGCCATGAGCCACCAGTTCAGCATGGCCACCAGACAGCCCTTTTTCTCCAGGGCGAGGCCCAGACGCTCGATGGTCTTCACATTGCCGCCGTGGCCGTTGAGGACCACAAACCGCCGGGCCCCGTGGCGGTACAGGCTCTCAAACACCTGGAGGCAGAACTGGTAGAAGACCTCCGCGTCCACGTCGATGGTGCCGGGATAGGGGGCCAGGCTGGGGCTCACGCCGTAGGGGATGGTGGATGCGATGAGAACATCGCTCCTCTCCTCAATCCTCTCCAGCAGGTGGTTGGGGATCATGGTGTCCGTGCCCACAGGCATGTGGCGGCCGTGGCACTCGATGCTGCCGATGGCGATGAGCACCGTGTCGTTCTCCTGAAAGTAGGCCTGGACCTTGGGCCATGTGAGATGTTCCAGTCTCATAATATGACACTCCTATTTTTTATACTGCCCGGAACCGCCCTGAACTGCCAGAACGGTCTCGGGTCATAAATTATTGGGCGTTGAAATCTGCCAGAAACTGCTCGTACTGCGCTGTGGTGTAAGGTTCAGTAGAGGTCTGCATGTTTTTATAGGTGTAGTTCTGGATACCATACATGGCGTACATCTTGGTGTAGTTGTTGATGTGGGTCAGCTCCCACCCGGTCTTGTAATAGAGTGGGATTGCCAGTACGTGGTTAATCAGGTATGCCTCCGCATCCACATGAGCATCATAACGAGCATCCATATCGTCATAGATCTCTGCGGCATCCTGGGCCATCCTGGTGAACTCCTGGTAGGTGGCAATGAGGTCAGGGTCCGTAGCATCATTGATGTGGGTGGAGGTATTGGAGTGCCACGCACTGTCCACGCCGTAGAGCATCTGGCCCAGGAAATTCTCCGGATCGCCGTAGTCCGCGCCCCAGTTCCGAATAAGGATGGAGTGGAGACCAGGGGTATAGACCTCCTTGGAGGAGCTGGAGACAAACTCCTTGAGATTGACGCTGATGTAGTCTGTTCCCAGAGATTCCAGAATTTCCTTGAGGACTACGCCAGTATCCAGGGCGTTCTGATCGCCAGCCTTGATGTAGTAGTCCATCTCCACCGGGAAGGTGACGCCCTTGGCGGTCAGCTCTTTTATGGCCTGCTCCTTGTACTGCTTTCCCTTCTCGGCATCATAGCGGCCTGCGCCATCGGGATAGCCCAGCTTATCCCAGACGTGCTCGACGTAGTCCGAACCGTCGGAATAATAGAGCAGTCCCTTCATGGTGAAGGCCAGATTCTCGCAGCTGGCGGGAGCAATCATATCGGTACGGTACCAATAGTTGGTCAGGTCCATGCCGTAGTACAGAGACTTTCGGAAGGCCTCGTTGGCCGCCGCCTTGTTCCAGTTCTCGTCCATGGTGCCATCGGCGTTCCGCTTGGCGAAGTTGAAGAAGATCTGGTAGGAGTACTTGTCAATTCTGGACTGGACCAGATTATTGTGGAACTGGTTGTTTGGATCGTCATAGATGATGCGCAGATTGCTCTCGCTCAGAGAGGTATGGTCCACCTCGCCGGTCTGGAAGAGGGTGTCGTCTTGGTTGCCGTCCTCCAGCATCAGAATCGTAACCGTGTCAAACAGGCTGCAATCCTTGTCCCAGTAAGCGGGATTCTTCGTAAGGATCTTAGAGTTGTTCATCTGGAAATCGGTGATGGTGTAGGGGCCGCTGTACCACATATTTTTATTGTTCATGCTCAGCAGATTTTCCACGCCCAGTTCGTCCACCAATCCCTGACTAAGGGGGTACATGCAGGCGCTGACACAGAGCGTGTCAAAATAGGGGGCATTCTTGGTGCAGTGGTAGATGAGCGTATAGTCGTCCGGAGCCTCAATGCCCACAGTCTCCAAAAAAGGACCGCTCTCCACGCTGAGCGCCATAGCCTCTGCGGCATCCATGGCCTTGGTCATCTCATAATACTCCTCTGCACCAGCAATCAGAGCAGAGGGCATGGAGGTGTTTTCCGCGCTGTTCTTATGGAAGTTAAGAATCCACTCCATGGCAGTCAGCCAGTCGCGGGCCACACACTTGGCCTTCTCATTGCCGTCCACGTCCACCCAGACCACATCGTCCCGGAGCTTGAAGGTCCAAGTCAGGCCGCCGTCCTCGGTGCCCCACTCTCTGGCCGCAGCAGGGATCAGCTTACCCTTGGCGTCTACTTCCAGCAGAGGTGCGTAGGCATTGCACAGCACATTCAGGTCAAACTGGCTCTCACTGTTGAGAATGAGGAAGGTTTCCATTTCCGCAGTTTGCAGCGCAAAGGTCACAAAGTCCGTGATCGCCTCGCCGCCGTTGTCCGGCTGGACGGGCTGGCTGGGCTCCCCGGCGGGTTCGTTTCCGGCGGGCGCGTCGCCGCCGGGCTGGGTGGTGGTGTCCCTGCCGCCGCAGGCTGACAGCGCCAGAAGCGCGGCCAGCAGCAGGGCCAGAATGCGCACAGAATTCTTTTTCATTTCAGTGGTCTCTCCTTTTTCAAAAAAATAGATGTATGCCGTTCCCTGCCGGTCAGCTCTCAAAGGTTCCCTTGACCAGCAGTTCCCTGTCCGCCATCATGCGTCTGCCCTTGGCAATCACGCTGTCGATCTCCAGATCCTGATCCAGCAGGACCAGATCAGCGTCGCTGCCAACCTTCAAAGCCCCCTTTCTCGGGTAGAGCATGAGGGATTGCGCTGCGTTTTTTGTGATAAACGTCAGGGCCGTCTCCAAGGGGAGGCCCTCCTCTGTCACCATGGCCCGCACCGTGCGGTAGAGGTCCCCGATCTGTCCCACGCCCATGCCCACGATATGCTCCCGCTTCTCATCCCAGCGGGGCATGCTGCCGTTGGCGTCGGAGCTGAGGGTGAGCAGCGCCGGGTCCGCCTCCGCCAGCAGACCGGGAAAGACGGCGGCCGTTCGTTCGCCCACCGTGATGTCGGCGTAGCCGCCCATGCGGGTGAAAGCGGCGGCCTGATCCAAACGGCGGCCCATATGGGTGGGCCGGAAGTGGCAGATGGGAATATCCGTGGTGCGGACGATGTCCATGATGGGCTCAATGCCCGCCGGGTCCGCTCCGGTGTGCATGTGGAGCACGCCGGGCTTCCCGGACACCAGGGCCGCCATACGGATGTCGGAGACCAGCCGGATGATCTCCTCCCTGGTGGGATGGGAGCCCCGGTGATCGGCAATGGCCAGCTTGCAGCCCAGGATCTCGCTGACAAAGACGATATCCTTCATGACGGACCCGGTAAGGGTGAGGGGCGGGTATTGGTAGGCGCTGGTGAGGCAGTAGGCGGTGATGCCCTCGTTGGTGAGGGCCTTGGCCTTGGCCACCAGATTCTCCACGCTGCGGGTGATGGAGTCCGTGCCCAGGACCCCCACCAGGGTGGTCACCCCGGCCCGCAGGGCGGCGGAGAGCTGGAGCTCCGGCACCCGGGTGTGAAGGCCCCCCTCCCCTCCCCCTCCGGTGATGTGGACGTGCTGGTCAATGAACCCGGGCACAGCGGTCTTTCCCTCCGCGTCCAGCACCTCCACCCCCGGCAGATGGGGGTCCAGCGCCTCCTCCATGGCGGCGATCCGGCCCCCGGCCACCAGAATGTCCATCCTTCCCAGGGGCGCGGGGGCGTAGACCCGGGCGTTTTTGATGAGCAGCATAGCGCAGTTTCCTTTCTTAAAAATAGTTAATACTATGAAATAAACTACTTTCTTTAGTTTTTGCTATAGTTCCATGCCGTAAAAAAAGCCACACTTTTGGGGTATGGCCTGATGGAAATTCGCTGAAATCCGGGCTGTCAGAGCATGTCGTCCTGCTCCGTGCGGTAGCGGGCCGCGCCCTCCCGGTAGGCCCTGTAGAAATCGCCCTTCCGCTTCTGGCAGGCCTCCACCCGCTCCGGCTCCGCCAGGGCCAGGGCCGCGCCGACCATGCCGACCAGGGACACGGCGGCTGTAACAGAGTTGTAGAACAGCTCGTGGTCAGAGTTGCACACCAGCACCGCTGAGGCGTGGGCCGCGATGGGCGAGGAGTATCGGTCCGTGATGCAGGCCATGGCAATCCCCGCGCTCCCCAGGTACTCCGCCAGAGAGCGGACCTTGGGAGAATAGGTGGGAAAGGAGATGAGCACGAACAGATCCCCCTCCCGGGCGAACACCACCGCCCGCTCCACGTCGTAGTAGTTGTTGATGTCCACCAGACAGCTCTCCATGCCCACCCTTTGCAGCTTGAGCGCCAGACTCCTGGCTATCAGCTCAGAGATGTGGTGGCCCACCACAAACACCCGGTCTGCCCGGCACAGGGTGGAGACAAAGGCGTCCAGCCTCTCCGGCGTGGCGGCGGAGTAGGTCAGATCCAGGGACTGCTTCTCCGTCTCAATGATCCGCTGGCGGATCCCCGGCTCCTGCCGGGCCGCGTGGAGAGAGGCGGAGAAGGTCTCGTTGGGGGACATGCGCTGCTTGACATAGCCCTGCAGCTCCCGCTTGAAGTGGAGGAAGCCGGTGAAGCCCAGCTGGCCGCAGAACTTGAGCACAGTAGCCTCCGTGGTCCCGGCGGCGGCAGCCGTCTGCTTGAGGGACTGGAAGCACACCGCGTCCGCGTGGTTGAGAACGTAGTCGCCGATGCGGCGGTGGGTGCGGCTCAGGTGGTCATACTGGCTCTTAATCAGGGCAGGAATGTCACAGCCGCCGTTTTTGTTCTCCAACGCCATGGACCTCCTCCCCCTCCCGGCCGGGCTTGCTCCCTCTGCCGGTTTCCCCATTACTCCATTATATTAGCAAAGTGTTCTCCAGATTGCAAGCAAAAAATTATTTTGATTTTTCACCGTTTCCAGCGGCGCGCCCGGTATATTTTTTAGTTGCAGGAAAAATAAAACTATAGTACAATAGGCAGGATCCAGAGAGGAGGGATGCGATTATGATCCTAGAGACAGAGCGGCTTGCGCTGCGGGAGATGGACCAGTCGGACTTCGCCGCCCTGCGGGCCATTTTGCAGGACGAGGCGGTGATGTACGCCTACGAGCACGCCTTCACCAACCGTGAGGTCCAGGCATGGCTGGACCGGCAGCAGGCCCGGTACAGGAAGGACGGCTTCGGGCTGTGGGCCATGGTGGAGAAGTCCACCGGGGAGATGATAGGTCAGTGCGGCCTCACCCTCCAGGACTGGGGTGAGCGGCAGGTGCCGGAGATCGGCTACCTCCTCCGCCGGGACAAGTGGCGTCAGGGCTTTGCCACCGAGGCCGCCATCGCCTGCCGGGAGTACGCCTTCCAAAACCTGGGCCTGACGGAGGTCTTTTCCATCATCCGGGACAACAACCTCCCCTCCCAGCGGGTGGCCCTGCGCTGCGGCATGTCGGTGCGCGGGTCCTTTGTCAAACATTACTACGGCATGGACATGCTCCACTATGTCTTCAGTGTGAGAGGGGGAACCGTCCGATGAATATCGAGCTGGGACAGCGCACGGAGGAGACCGTGGCCGTCTATTTTGAGCGGGCCCAGACCGCCGCCATCTGCGCCGTCCTCCCCCAGCGGGCCCGGACCCTGGAGGAGGCGCTGGCGGACTACCGCAGGACCCTGGAGCCCGGCGCGAACAGCTTCGGCCGCACCATCCTGGCGGACGGGCAGTACGTGGGGGACGTGTGGTGCTACGCCATGGACCCGTCCGGCGATCCCCAGGCCATGGTGAGCTACTGCGTCTTTGAGCAGGCTCTCTGGGGCCGGGGCGTTGCCTCGGAGGCCCTGGGGCTGTTCCTGGAGGAGATCCGGGAGCGGTTCGGCCTGGAGCGGATCGGGGCTTTCACCTTCATCGCCAATCAGGGGTCCGTCCGGGTGCTGGAGAAGAACGGCTTCCTGCTGGCGGAGACGCTGGTGGAGGAAGGGACGGCCTCCGGGTACTACACGAAATCCCTTGTTTCACAAGATTGATACCTAAGTATAAAGGAGAATCACCATGGCAATGGACATGACTTACTTCAACGACATGGAGGCCCGAATCCCCCGGGGTAAGGTGCGCACCCGGTTCGCCCCCTCCCCCACCGGCTATATGCACGTGGGCAACCTGCGCACGGCCCTGTACACCTGGCTCATCGCCCGCAGCAGCGGCGGCGCCTTCATCCTGCGCATTGAGGACACGGACCAGGGCCGTCTGGTGGAGGGGGCGGTGGACGTGATCTACCGCACCATGGCCGAGTGCGGCCTCACCCACGACGAGGGTCCGGACGTGGGCGGCCCCGTGGGGCCCTATATCCAGTCCCAGCGGCGGGACACCTACGGCAGGTACGCCCATCTGCTGGTGGAGAAGGGCTTCGCCTACTACTGCTTCTGCGAGAAGACGGAGAGCGAGGAGGATTCCGGCGACTTCCACCGGGAGGCGGACCCCTGCCGCTCCCTCACCCTGGAGGAGGCCCGGGCCCGGGTGGAGGCCGGAGAGCCCTATGTCATCCGCCAGAGGATCCCCGAGACCGGGACCACCACCTTCCACGACGCCATCTTCGGCGACATCACCGTGGAGAACGCCACGCTGGACGACCAGGTGCTCCTCAAGCGGGACGGCCTGCCCACCTACAACTTCGCCAACGTCATTGACGACCACCTCATGGGCATCACCCACGTGGTCCGGGGCAGCGAGTACCTCTCCTCCGCCCCCAAGTACGACCTGCTCTACCAGTCCTTTGGCTGGGACGTGCCCACCTACGTCCACTGTTCCCCGGTCATGCGGGACCAGCACAACAAGATGAGCAAGCGCCACGGGGACCCCTCCTACGAGGACCTGAAGGCCCAGGGGTATCTCACCGAGGCCATTCTCAACTATGTGGCCCTGCTGGGCTGGAGCCCCCGGGGGGAGCTGGCGGAGCGGGAGGTGTTTACTCTGCCGGAGCTGGCGGAGGCCTTTGACATCGCGGGCATCTCAAAGTCCCCGGCCATCTTTGATATCGACAAGCTCACCCACTTCAACGCCCTGTACCTGCGGGCCATGAGCCCGGAGGACTTCCACGCCGCGGCGGAGCCCTACATCCGCCAGAGCGTGAAAAATCCCGGTCTGGACACCCGCTCCATCGCGGCCCTGCTCCAGGCCCGGTGCGAGAAGCTGACGGAGATTCCGGAGAAGGTGGACTTTTTCGAGGTCCTGCCCGCCTATGGCACGGACCTCTTCACCAACAAGAAGTCCAAGACCAACGAGGAGGTCTCCCGGCGGATGCTGGAGAGCGTCATCCCCGCCCTGGAGGAGACGGCGGAGTGGAGCCCGGAGGCCATCCACGGCTGTCTCACCGGGCTGGTGGAGAAGCTGGAGGTGAAGAACGCC
The DNA here is from genome assembly GCA_947365965.1 of uncultured Clostridia bacterium. Taxonomy (GTDB): domain Bacteria; phylum Bacillota; class Clostridia; order Oscillospirales; family Oscillospiraceae; genus Pelethomonas. Next base: position 20,514 of record CANAZG010000012.1, on the reverse strand, counting down.
ACCCTCATGTGGCCGGTGCGCATCGCGGCGGCAGGCCGGGCGGTCACGCCGGGCGGGGCTGTGGAGATCTGCTGCATCCTGGGCCGGGACGAGTGCCTGCGGCGGCTGCGGGTGGGTCTGGAGATGCTGGAAGCATGAGCTGGCTGAGGGATCAGCGCTCCCTGCTGGGGGAGTTTCTGCGCTCCGATTTCCGCCGGTATGTGTTCTGGTGCGCCGTGGGACTGACGGCGGCCTTTGCCCTGGGACTGGGCGGGGCCGCCCTCCGGCCGGAGCTGGCGGAAACGGCCATTGACGCCTTCACCCAGCAGGTGGCCCGAGCCGGCGTGCTGGACGAGGAGGGCGGCATGTCCGTATTTGGTCTCCTGATGAACAACTGGCGGGCCATGCTCCTCTCCGCCGCCTACGGCTTCATTCCCTTCCTGTTCCTGCCGGTGTTCAGCCTGCTGGTCAACGGGGCTCTGCTGGGGGTCATAGCCTCCTACTACATGACCCACGGCATGAGTATGTTACTGTTCCTGGCCGGCATCCTGCCCCACGGGGTGCTGGAGCTGCCGGCTCTGGTGCTGTCCATCGCCTGCGGGGCCTATCTGTGCCGGAACATGTGCCGTCTGGCGGTCAGCAGCCCCCAGCGCATTCCCATGGTGGAGCTGCTGGGGGACCTGCTGCGGGTGCTGGTGCTGCTGGTGGCCCCTATGGTGGTGGCGGCGGCGTTTATCGAGTGCTATATCACGCCGGTCATCATGGGGCTGTTTGTATAGTTCTTTTTCTTGAAAGAAAAAGAACCAAAAAGAACTTTCAGACGCCCTGCGGGCATGTTCTATCGCACCAATCCACGTCAGCCCAGTACGCGCCCGCAGCTTCAACGAGCACATCTGAAGTTTTTTCTTTTGCTTCTTTTCTTTTGTTCACAAAAGAAAAGAAAAGAAGAGAAAAAAGCAAAGTGATAAAAGCCATGAAACAGATCGCAATCATTGACGACGACGTATATATCGGCGACATGCTCTCAGAGCTGCTGAGCCGGGAGGGGTACGGCGTCCTGCGGGCCTACTCGGGCACGGAGGCGCTGCTGCTCCTCTCCGGCCGGCGGCCGGATCTGGTGCTGCTGGATCTGATGCTGCCGGGCCTGAGCGGCCAGGAGGTGCTGCCCCATCTGGCCGGGATCCCGGTGATCGTGCTCTCCGCCCGGGGGGATGTGGAGGAAAAGGTCCGCCTGCTGCTGGACGGCGCGGCGGACTACCTCACCAAGCCCTTTGACACCCGGGAGCTGCTGGCCCGCATTGCCGTGCAGCTGCGCCGCCCCTCCCCCGCCGCCGCCCGGCTGTGCCACGGCGCGCTGTCCCTGGACCTCCAGACCCGGGCCGTGGAGGCCGCCGGGCGCTCCGTCCGCCTGACGCGGACGGAGTTCGCCATTTTGAAGCTGCTCCTGTCCAATCCCCGGCAGGTGGTGACCAAATCCCAGCTTCTGGAGCACATCGCCGCCGATACGCCGGACTGCGTGGAGAGCTCCCTGAAGGTCCACGTGAGCAACCTGCGCCGGAAGCTGCGGGACGCGGGGGCCGGGGAGTGCATTGCGTCCGTGTGGGGGATCGGGTTCAAGCTGGAGGAGGAGCCGAAATCTTAACCCTTTCTTATCCCCTCCCTTTACCGCCCCCTTTACCATGCCATACTACAATGGTCCCATCCCAAACGACAAGGAGGCATGGAACATGGATTTCGTTCTGGAGACGAATGACCTGACCAAGCACTACAAGACCACCAAGGCCCTGGAGCGGCTGACAATGCACGTGGAAAAGGGGGCCATCTACGGCTTCGTGGGCCGCAACGGCGCGGGCAAAACCACCCTGATCCGCCTCATCTGCGGCCTCCAGGCCCCCACCGGCGGCTCCTTTTCCCTCTACGGCTGCTCCGGCTCCAGCCGGGACATCCACCGCGCCCGCCGCCGCATGGGAGCCGTGGTGGAGACCCCCTCCATCTACCTGTCCATGACGGCGGAGCAGAATCTCCGCCAGCAGTACCAGATCCTGGGCCTTCCCTCCTACGAGGGCGTGGGGGAGCTGCTGGAGCTGGTGGGGCTCCAGGACACGGGCCGGAAAAAGGCGAAGAACTTCTCCCTGGGCATGCGCCAGCGGCTGGGCATCGCCGTGGCCCTGGCCGGGGACCCGGACTTCCTCATCCTGGACGAGCCCGCCAACGGGCTGGACCCCCAGGGCATCGTGGAGATCCGAGAGCTCATCCTGCGGCTGAACCGGGAGCGTCAGATCACCGTTCTCATTTCCAGCCACATCCTGGATGAGCTGAGCCGCCTCGCCACCCACTACGGCTTCATCGACAGCGGCCACATGGTCCAGGAGATCAGCGCAGAGGAGCTGGACGCAAGGTGCCGCAAGCGAATCCACTTGACAGTTACCAGCACCCGTCCCCTCACCGCTGTCCTGGATAAAATGGGCATGGAGTACAGTATCTGCTCCGACACGGAGGCGGATGTATACGGCCCGGTCCAGGTCACGGAGCTGACCCTGGCCCTCCACGCCGCCGGGTGCGAGATCCGGAGCATCCATGAGCAGAACGAGAGCCTGGAGAGCTACTTCATGAATCTGGTGGGAGGTGGCGGCCATGCGTAACCTGCTGCGGGCCAACTTCTTCCGGATGCGACGGGACGAGATGTTCTGGACATGTTTTGGCGTGGTGCTGGCCTGCTCCGCCGTCTTTATGTTCTTCTGGTGCCGGGAGGACCTCTCCCTGGGCCTCGCCGCCAAGCTGGAGGAGTACTATTTCAATATGGTCATGGCGCTGGGCCTGTTTGACGCCATGTTCGCCGCCATGTTCCTGAATGCGGAGTACGCCGAGGGAACCATCCGCAACAAGCTGACTGCGGGCCACACCCGCCGGGAGGTCTATCTGGCCCATTTCCTCACGGTCCTGGCCGCCTCCCTTCTCATCATGACCGCGTGGCTTATCGGCGGGTGCGTGGGTATCCCCATGATCGGGAGCTGGGGATTCGGCCTCGCCGGCTGGGCGCACCATGTCCTGATTGCCGTGGGCCTCACCGTGTCCTTTGCCGCCATCTTCACCTTCCAGGGGATATTGTTCAGCAGCCGTCCCGCCACAGTCGCCGTGGTGCTGACCTATTTCGCCCTGCTGCTGGGGGCCAGCACGGTGGAAAACATCCTCTCTGAGCCGGAGTTCTCCAGCGGCGTCGTCATGACCGTGGATGGGGTCCGCACTATCAATCCGGAGCCCAATCCCCGCTATGTCTCCGGTACGCTGCGGACATTTTTGGAGGTCCTCCGGGATCTCCTCCCCACCGGGCAGGCTATCCAGGTCCAGAACCTGTCGGTGCTCAGCCCCCTGCGGGCGCTGGCGTGTGATCTGGGTGTGACGGTTGCTTTCACCCTGGGCGGTCTGGCCCTCTTTGGGCGCAAGGACCTGAGATAGGGGGCGGGGTATGGGAAATCTCCTTACCGCCGGCCTCCGCCGCATGGTGAAAAGCAGGGCCTTTCTGCTGGCCCTCCTGGCGGAGCTGGCCTATACGGCCCTGGCGGTCCTGGTCTGCTGGGACCACTACGCCGCCAATACAGGGAGCTACACCATAGAGTCCGTCCTCACCGCAGGATTCGGGCTCATGGGGTATCTCTCCGTTCCGTCCCTGATCGCCGCCCCCCTGCTGTGCGTCCATCTGGGCACGGAGTACAGCGAAAACACCCTGCGCAACAAGCTGATCGTGGGCCACACCCGGCCCGCCGTCTATTTGGCGGACCTTCTCTCCTGCGCCATCGCGGCCCTGGGGCTGGATCTGCTGTATATGCTTCTGGCGGGGGCCCTGTGCGTCTATCCGGTGCTGGGCATGACCGGGCGGCTTCTCACCGCCTCCCCGGGGCAGCTGCTGGCCTGGATCGCCGTGGGGCTCCTGGCCCGGGCGGCCTGGGCGTCTGTCGTCACGCTGACGGCCACGGTACTGGGCAGCCGGACCTCCGCCGCCGTCGCGGGCCTGCTGCTGGCGGTGGGCGCGTCCCTGGTCTGCTCCTTCGGGTTCCACGAGCTGGAGTACCTGGGCCGGCATTTGGACGCGGCCAACCGGGAGATCCGTCTGGCCCTCTGGCAGCTGGCCCTGGACATGCTGCCCACAGGCCAGTACCTCCAGGTCAGCCGCCTGGACACGCCCAACCTCTGGCGGCTCCCCCTGCTGAGCCTCGCCGTCGCCGCTGGGAGCACGGGCATAGGCGCGGCGCTGTTTCAGAGAAAAGATCTGCGATAGGAGGTGGCTGCCGGATGAATCGACTGCTGCAAAGCGAGATATCCAAGCTGGCCCAGTCCCGGCTCCTGGGGGCTGCATCGCTGCTGATGCTGGCCCTGGCTGCCGTTACGTCCCTGTCCGCCTGGAGCTACAGGGGGTCCCCCGGGGCGGCGGAGCTGGAGATCGTCTTTTCTGGATACGACGCTTTCTTCGCGGCCCTCCGGGATACCCCCACCCTCTCCCTCCTGGCCCTGCTGTCCATCGCGGTGGTGGTGTGCGGGGACTTTGAAAATCGCACCGCACAGCTGAAAATCGCTGTGGGATATCGCCGCGCCCCCATCTTTCTCAGCAAGCTGGCGGCCCTGGCAGCTGCGGACGCGCTGCTGCTCCTGCCCTATGCCCTGGGGCGGGCGGTGATCCAGGGGGCTCTGCTGGGATTTGGCCGTCCAGTCACCCCGGAGGTCCTGGCGGCCATGGCGGGTACCTTTTTGACCGCCGTGCTGGCGGGAATCGCCATCAACGCTGTCACGCTGGTGCTGGCCTTTGCCCTGCGCCGGACGGTCCTGGTGGTGGGGACCGGGTTCTGTCTAGTGTTGCTGGGCGGCAACGCCCTGGCCTCCTTCGGCGCCTCCATCCCCTGGGCCGGGAGAATACTGGCGGCCACCCCCCTGGGCCTTCTGCGGGCCATGGCCGCCGCCTCCTACGCCCCCTCCGCCGTGGCCAGGGCCTTCGCCATCAGCGCAGCCTGGACAGCCGGCGCGGCGCTGGCGGCCTGCCGTATCTTTGCAAAAGCGGAATTGAAGTGAACGGATGGTGTCTCTCCATGGCGTATCTTCTCCTGACCCTGTGCGCCGTTTTGTCGGCTGTCTCCGCGCTGCTGGCGTGGAAGATCCTGCTCATGCGCCGCTCGGCGGAGGAGATTCGCCGGGGGCTCCAGGAGCGCCTGGACACGGACACCAACACCCTCCTCTCCATCTCCAGCCAGGACCGGGCCATGCGCCGTCTGGCCGCCAGCCTCAACAGCCAGCTCCGCTTGCTGCGCCAGGAGCGCTGCCGGTACCGGCAGGGGGATCAGGCCCTCAAGGATGCGGTGGCCAACATCTCCCACGATCTGCGCACCCCCCTCACCGCCATCTGCGGCTACCTGGACCTGCTGGAGGGGGAGGAGACGAGCCCGGACGCGGCGCGGTATCTGGACCTCGTCCGGGACCGGACGGACCATCTGCGGCAGCTGACGGAGGAGTTCTTCCAGTACGCCGTGGCCCTCTCCGCCCGCAGCGGCGGGTCCCCGGAGGCGGTGAGCCTGGGCCCGGCCCTGGAGGAGAACCTGGCGGCGTGGTATCCGGTGCTGTCCGCCAGGGGCATTGCCCCGGAGGTCCGCCTGCCGGAGGGGCCGGTGGTCCGGCAGCTGGACCGGGCCGCCCTGGGCCGGGTGCTGGGCAACATCCTGTCCAACGCGGTCAAGTACAGCGCCGGGGACCTGTCGGTCTCCCTGGAGGCGGACGGGACCCTCACCTTCTCCAACACCGCCCCGGGCATGACGGCCCTGCTGGCCCAGAAGCTCTTTGACCGATACTTCACGGTCCAGACAGGCCGGCAGGCCACGGGCCTGGGCCTGTCCATCGCCCGGCAGCTCACCGAGGCCATGGGCGGCAGCGTGGAGGCCCAGTGCCAGGGGGAGGTTCTGACGGTGACAGTCCGGTTCCCCTGACCCTTTTGCCGGAAGCCCCGCCAGCCGGACGCTCCAGACCCCCGCAGGAATCCCCGCCCCCCTCTTGACAAACGCCCGGAGGGAGGCTATACTGTGGTCAACTACTAATTATTAAACAGTAGTATAGCACAGTAGAAAGGATGACGGCATATGCGCGCAAAGCACATTCCCACCCCCGGCGGCTGGCTGGACGGGCTGGGCAAGCGGCTGGTCTGGTATTTCCCCGCCCTGCAGGTCCGGGACATTCTGGCGGACTTTGAGGATCAGTGGGCGGAAGGCCGGGAGCGGGGCCGGGCCGCCGGGGAGATTCTGGAGGCCATGGGGACACCGGCGGAGGCCGCCGCCCAGATCCTGGACCAGGAGCCAGCGGCCAAGCTCTCCCGCCTGCGCCAGAGCGCCCTGTGGGGGGCGCTGCTGGCGGCCTGTCTCGCCTTCTTGTGGGTCAGCGTCCTGAGCCTGGGGGGCGGCCTGCTGCTGCCCCTGTGCTCCCTCTGCTCCTGCCTGTTCCTCCCCGCCGCGTCCTCCGCCCTGTTCCTGCTGCTGCGGGGACCGGCCCGGGTGACCCTGGAGGAGCGGTTTCCTCCCCAACGGCGGGCCTCCCCCCTCCCCGGCCTCCTGATCCCCTTTGGCGTGACGGTGTTCTTCGAGGCTGTGGAGCAGATTCTCATCGCCGCGCCCCGCCTTTCCCCGGAGTATGTGGGCATGGTGAACACCTATTTCATCCTGGCCGTGGCGGCGGTCTTGGGCCTGCTGGCCCTCTGGCTGGCGTACCGGACCGTATCTGTCTCCGTGGGGTACTTCCCCGGCATCCCCCACGCCGTGGGAGCTCTGGGGGCCACCTTCTTCAGCTACGCCCAGTGCCATAGCCTTTCCATCGCGGACAGCCACGCAGCCTTTGCCGGTCAGCTTCTCCTCTGTCTGCTGCCCTACTGCGCCGGGCTGGCCACGGCCCTGGCCTTCCAGCGGTGGACGGACCGCCGACGCCCCCTCCCCGCCCTCCTGCGGGAGAGGCCCTCAACCCGACGGGGCTGGCTCCACCGGCTGGGGGTCTGCCTGCTGGGCTGGTTCAGCGCGGAGCAGGCGGCGGACATCCTCTCCGACTACGATGAGCAGCTCCAGGTGGGGCTGGAGCGGGGCCGGACCGAGGAGGAGCTGATCGCGGATTTTGGCCGGCCGGAGACCGTGGTGCGGGACCTGCTGGCGGAGGACCCCAGAGCGCGGCTCCGCCGCCGCCGGACGCTGCCCTGGATGGTGATGCTGGCGGCGGCGGCGTGGCTGCTGCTGGGGCTTCTGCGGGCCTTTGCGCGCGGAGCCGTGGGCTGGCTGCGGTGGGTGTACTTCACCGGGAACGCCCACTGGGTTGGCGCGGCGGCCCTGCTGCTGGGGACCGCCGCCCTGTCCGCGCTGCTGCGGGTCCGGCAGCGGGCCGCGCTGGAGAGCCGGTTTTTGCCGGAGAAGCGGCCCAAGGTCTGGAGCCTCCTGCCGCCCCTGCTCCTCACCGCCCTGGTGGGCGGCCCGTCCATATGGACCGTATGCCGGGTCCACGCCCTCCGGATGGACGGGGTCCTGCTGCCTGTGGGCCAGTGGATCGTCTTATCCATTGAGCTCTCCGTTCTGGCGCTGATGCTGGAGCTGATCTGGACCCTGGCCCGATGCTTCTCCGGCTCCATCCGGTATCTGCCCGCCGCCGTCCACGCCGCCGGCAGCATGGCCGGTCTGCTGTGCCTGGGCGTCCCCCTCCACGCCATAGACCTGACCTCCCCGGTCCCGCCCCAGATCCTCCTCCCGTCCCTGCTGCCCTATGCTGTGGGCGCGGTTCTGGCGGCGTTCCTGTGGGCGGTCCTGGGGCGGGGCGGAAAGGAGGGCGCATGGACGCGCAGCTGAAAAAGGGCGTGCTGGAGCTGTGCCTGCTCCAGTGCCTCAGCGGGGAGCCGAAATACGGCTATGACGTGATCCAGACCATGCGCGCCCGCTTCCCCGAGGTGACGGAGAGCACCTTCTACGCCGTCCTCCGCCGCCTGGCCCGGGAGGGCGCGGCGGACACCTTCCAGGGCAGCGCGTCCAACGGCCCTGTGCGCAAGTACTACCGCCTCACCGCCGGTGGACGGGAGCGGCTGGAGCGAATGACGGAGGACTGGCGGAAGCTACGGGAGATCGTGGAGGGCCTGGGCATCGGGCCGTAGGCGGCAATTTTCCACAGAGGGACAGGTTGTCCTTTTGCAAAAGCTGTGGTACAATAGGGGACAATCTGATCTTAGGAGGACTCCTTTTATGAATCCCTTTGAAGACATCGAGCTCCAGGACTGCCCCTGCTGCCACGGCGCGGGCATCATCGAGGAGGAGGGCGGCTGGTGCCTCTACGTCCAGTGCCTGGACTGCGGCAGCCACACCGCCGAGCTCTCCTACCGCAATGAGGAGGAGCGCCAGGACGCCGCCCGCCGGGTAGCCCGCAACTGGAACCTGGGCAAGGTCATCTTCCCCGGCCCCGGCGACTGAGCCCTATCATTTTGCACAAGGGCGGCCCTTGGAGTGCTGGCAATATTGCCTAAATTGACGCTTGCATTTTTGTCACAATCGACTATAATAGCTCAAGTTTCCTGTGGCCCCTCCCCCTTCCGGCGGGACCCGGGGTCCCACAGGCCCGTACAATTTGAGGTATCGACTATGACAAAAAATCTCACCAAGGGCAGCCCCATGAGGCTGATCCTCAGCTTCGGCATTCCTGTGCTGTTTGGATATCTGTTCCAGCAGCTCTACAACGTGGTGGACACCGCCATCGTGGGCAAGACCCTGGGGGGCGCGGCCCTGGCGGCAGTGGGCGCCACCGGGTCCATCAACTTCCTGGTGGTGGGCTTCTGCGCCGGCGTGTGCGGCGGCTTCGCCATCCCGGTGGCCCAGCACTTTGGCGCGGAGGACTACCAGGAGCTGCGCCGGTGTACCGCCAGCGGCGTATGGCTGTGCCTCATCATCGGCGCGGCCCTCACTGCCGCCACGGTGCTTCTCTGCGACGTTATCCTCACAGCCATGAACACCCCGGCGGACATCTACCACCGCTCCTATATTTATATTGTCACCATCTTCGCCGGGCTTCCCGCCTCCTTCCTCTACAACTTCTGCGCGGGCATCCTCCGCTCCCTGGGGGACAGCCGGACGCCGGTGATCTGGCTGATCGTCTCCTCCCTGGTCAACATCGCCCTGGACGTGCTGTTCATCCTCACCTTCCATCTGGACGTATTTGGCGCGGCCCTGGCCACGGTGCTGGCCCAGGCTTTGGCGGGGATCGGGTGCCTCGTGCGGATGGTGCGGGGATATCCGATTCTGCGCACCGAGGCTGAGGACTGGCGCTGGGACCGCCGCCGCATGGGGGAGCTGTGCCTGATGGGCCTGCCTATGGGGCTGCAATACTCCATCACCGCCGTGGGCAGCGTCATGATACAGACTGCGGTGAACGGCCTGGGCACGGTCTACGTCACCTCCGTCACCGCCGCCACCAAGGTTTCCATGTTCCTGTGCTGCCCCTTTGACGCCATGGGCAGCACCATGGCCACCTACGGCGGACAGAACGTGGGGGCGGGCCGGTGGGAGCGCCTCCACCAGGGGCTCCGCTCCTGCGTGTCCCTGGGCGCGGCCTATTCCGCCCTCTCCCTGGTGGCCCTGCTGGTACTGGCCGATCCCCTCATCATGCTGTTTCTGGACGCGGGCAGCGCCTCCCTGCTGCCCCTGGCCCGGCAGTACCTGTTCATCAACGCCATGTTCTTCTTCCCCCTGTCCCTGGTGAACATTGTGCGCTTCATGATCCAGGGCATGGGCTTCTCCCCCCTGGCCACCCTGGCCGGCGTGCTGGAGATGGCCGCCCGGGCGGGTCTGGCGTTCCTGGTGCCGGCCTTTGGATTCACCGCCGCCTGCTTCGCCTCCCCGGCCGCGTGGATTATGGCGGACCTGTTTCTGTTGCCCGCCTACTTCTTCTGCTATCGGAAGCTGACGTGCCCGGACCGCCCCCTTCTCTCGAGGAGAAAGGCTTTGAAAAAGAATTGCAGCTGCGATCACAGCGCCTGACGCGTCAGGCGGAGAGGGCAGACGGCGCGTCCAGCGCCGTCTGCCCTCTTTTCCGCCAATCCCTGTCAATCCCCCCACACCTCCTTTTCAGATTGGTGTTGCCGAAAGCCACTTCGTCAAACCGCTCGTCAAAATATTCAAAGCAAGCGGTCATCTGTTGATGGATGCGTGCCTGATAAATCCATATTTATCTATAACTTTCTAATTGGAAAAAACATATAATTCTTCCCTGTCTGTGGACATGTAAAATCGTGGACCGCTCCTACCAATGGGATAGCATTATCCTTCAGATACTTTATTGCCTCTGAAAAGGTAGAATCATTCTCAAATTCTATATAAATATATTCATAGCCAGGAATAATCCATTTTGTCCAACCGTCGGGGGCTTCTGCATCCTCCCTGCATTCTACCCCAGCAAGATAAAGTCCCTTGTCGAAATCTTCCCACGGATTGAATGCGTGGGAGAAATCAGACATAGCACCCCATATGCCACTGATATTTCCATTCTCATCTTTCTTAGCTAAATGTTGAACTTCTCCAAAGTGCGTATTTGCATCATCCCATAATCTTTGAATAAAGCCCTCTCCTTCTAAAGTCGACCCCATTTTTCCTATCACAACAAAGGATTCTTTTACGCACCTTTTCATTTTCATAGTATCCTCCCGCAAATTCTTGCTTATCGGCGCAGCTTGTTTATTCTTCCGCATGGTGAAACAGGTTTCCCAACTCGTTCAAACGGATATAGCCATTGGGGTCCGTGTAATCATCTGCTAAAATGGCTAAGGCTTCCACGGTCTCCTGCATATTTGCCTGTACCTTTTGGGGATTGAGCGCCATCTCGCCATAAATAACATTGCAATACAAATACTCTGGATCACTTGAATGATCGTTTAGATAACGATACGCATTCATAAAGCACCTAAACTCTGCCACTCCGTATGTGTAGAAAGAATCGTCTCCATTGACTGAATACTCTTTGAAACTCTCTAATGACCGACAAATACTGCCCTGACACAAATCTGCCATCTTAACGTGTTCGATACGGGCTTGTCTCCAGAAAACAAAACAAGATACGGACAATACCATCATGACAATAAGCACGATCATCCAAGTGTGTTTTTTCATATTAAGTGCACCTCATAAATCCCGATTTGAACCACACAATTTCATAGCTATCCATTAGTCACTGTGGTTTCTTAATAAAGTCCTCCGAAAACCTTGCAAATAAAGGATTTTTCGCATTGTCCCCGCCGGATCCCTTTATCTGATTTCACGCATTGTTGTCCTTAACTTGACCCCGCATGAGGGAAAAATCAAGGGAAGGAAAGGCTGGTAACAAACTACAAAACGGTGTGGCAATCGAGAAACTGCGACGTATGTGCGAATATATTATAGCGGAGGATTTCACTATGGACAAGTACATTTTGACAAAAACAACGGTCTTTGGTATGAACTGATTGGCGACTACTATTTCCACTGTCTGTCTGCACCCTCTGAAATAGAACAGCCTGTCGGCATATGGATTAATGACGCCTGCGGTACATCAGAGAATACCGCAAGGCCCGCTATACCAGTTTGCTGCTCGGCGGCAGGCTGAACAGCTACCTTGCCGATATTGGTCAGCAGGCGCAAGAGCGGTTGGACACTATCGTCCGGCAGATGGCCCAAGCTCAAGGTATCACCGAGGCGCTGAAAGCTGTCGACCAAATGGCATGGGGCGGCAAGATGAATAATATCCGGACCAGCGCGATGGAACTGGTGAACACGGAAATCAGATACGCATAAAGTACAGTGACGGCGGGGAGTATTCCTTGCCGTCATTTTTGTGCTATCCTTTTATGCCATCATGCCAATCATGTAAAATAATCCCTTATTGGTTTTCCTTTGAAACTAATGGTTGTATCTTTGAAAAAACGCCTCTCTTGAATCCAACCATTCCTTTTGCTATGATACAACCATCGAACGAAAGGACGGTGCTTTTATGCCGGGCATGTTGAGCGAACGCATTGCCGCGCTGCGAAAAGAGCGGGGCCTCACCCAGGAGCAGCTGGGGAAAATGGTTGGAGTATCTTCCCAAGCCGTGGGCAAGTGGGAGAAGGGTGGCGCGCCGGATGTGGAATTGCTGCCTGTCCTGTCCAGGCAGTTGGGGGTGACTATCGACGCCCTCTTTGGCCTGGAGGGCGGGGAGCAGATCGATGTGGAGGACGCGGCGGGCCGCTGGCTGCGGGGCTTCCCCAACAAGGAGCGAATGGGGCAGTTCTGCCGTTTAGTCTGGGCCTCCGTCAAGTACTTCCTGCCGGATGGGCTGAGCTTGCCGGAGATGGGCTATCTGGAAACGTGCCAGCCTGACCTGGGTGATGATGACCGGCTGATGCTCAGTCAATGCTGGGGCGGAGATGGTATCCTGCTGGACATTCACGCGGAGGACCTGTCCTTCGTCACCCTCTGGCCAAAGCCCGAAAAGGGTTACGCCCAGTGGTTTGCACCCAAAAGCGAGTACCGCCGCCTGTTTGCGCTGTTGGCAAGGCCCGGCTGCCTGGAGCTGCTGGAATACCTTCACAGCCGGAAGCTCAGCTATCTCTCCCCGATCGTGGCGGCAAAGCATCTGAAGATGCCCCGTGAAACAGCGGAGGAGCTGCTGGACGCACTGGCGGAGAGGAGCATCCTGCGTTCCGTGAATCTGGAGGTGGAGGACGGCGAGGTAAAGGCTTATCGGGTTGCGGAACCACTGAAGCTTGTCCCATTCCTCTACCTGACCAGGTGTTTTATGCAGTCTGATATGAACAGTGTGCGGCTTGGGGATTGGGCGCCGCCTTTGGGTCCGGACGAGATCTGGAGAGACACGAAGGAGAAAAAGCAGCATGAAAGCCAGTAAAAGGAAAGCCAATACGGGTATGGTTTATTATTTGAAGAAATTCTGGGGGGCCAATTTTCTGGCAATCCTTCCGGCTCTGGCTGCGTGTGCGCTCCAAACTGGAACCAGTCTAATGATGATCCAGATGTTTCAGCGTATCATTGAGCGTGACCTGCGTGGGTTTGGTTTTTGGATTTTGATGATGGCGGGCGCGTGGTTCCTCCGTCTTGGAGTCAACAGCTTACAGGAGTTCTTCCAGGGCCGCGCGGTTCGGGCCATGAACAATGCCGTCCGGCGGGATATGGCGGCAACGCTGCTGCAAAAAAACCATGGAGAATTCCATGAGCTGGACACCGGGGAATACCTGTCCTGGTTCACCAACGACATCAATCAGGTTGAGAGCCTCGCCTGGAAGCCCTTCTATCAGTGTGTGGACTCCGCCGCTGCCATCGTATTCAGCGCCCTCGCCCTGCTGACGCTCCATTGGTTGCTGCTGGGGGCCGCGCTGGTGACCGCCGCGGTCATGCTATTTGTCCCCCAGCTGTTCAATAAGCGGATGGAAAAGCTGGGCGGCATCTGCGCCCAGGAGCAGGCGGCGGCTACCAGCAAATTGAAAGACCTTTTGGCTGGTTATGATGTGCTGCGTTTCTTTGGCCGGGAACAGCGGTTCAGCCAGGGCGCGGACATGGCCAGCGATCAAATTGAAAAGCCCAGGTTTCGCCTGACTTATGTGAAGGGCTTTGTCAGTGCGGGAATTGGCTGTATCAATATTCTGTGCCAGATGCTGGTCAACGTTCTGATTGGCGTGCTGTCTATCCAAGGGGTAATCCTCCAAGGTTCCCTGATGGGCGGCGGCAACCTGTGCGGAAGCCTCTCCAGCAGTCTGGGGCGCATGGCGCATCTCCTGCTGTCCATCTCCTCCTCCAAGCCCTATTTTGAGAAGATCACCGTCCACGCGGATGATGCCCAGACCAAGGCTGACACCGGATTAGGACAGGTAAACAGCGCGATCACTGTGGAGAACCTCAGCTTTCAGTATGGAGAGCGCCCCATCCTGCAAGACCTGTCCCTCCAGTTCCAGAAGGGCGGCAAGTATGCCCTCACCGGCCCCTCCGGCTGCGGGAAGTCCACCCTGCTGAAGCTCCTGCTGGGCTGGCTGCCGGACTACAGCGGGGCCATCCGCTTTGACGATAAAGACGCCAAGAACTTCACCCCGGAGCAGCTTCAGCAACAGATGAGCTACATCGAGCAGAACGTGTTCCTGTTCAACTCCACCATCCGGGACAACATCACCTTGGGTGAAACCTTTACCGACGAGCAGATGGAGAAGGCCCTGCGGGACAGTGCCCTGGCGGGCGATCTCACCTCCATGCCCGATGGTCTGGACACCATTGCGGGCGAGGAGGGCGGCAGCCTCTCCGGCGGGCAGAAGCAGCGGGTGGCCATCGCCCGGGCCTTGATCCATAACCGCTCCATCCTCCTGGTAGACGAGGGCACCAGTGCCTTGGATCAAAAGAACGCGGACATCGTGGAAAAGAGCCTGCTGGCCAACCCAGAGCTGACGCTGATCCTGATCAGCCACCACCTCACCCCGGAGCGGAAGAAGCAGTTTACCCAAGTGTACGATTTGCAGCCGGCGGCACCTCATCTGCAATCGGCATGAGTTACAGAATGCTCAAAAAGTACAGCAAAAGCACCGCACAGTCCGTGCGGTGCTTTTGTTATCTACTGTCCCTGTCAACAGCCTTCCTGCGTGGCTGTGGCCGATCTCCTGCCCCGTCTGCCACGGGCAATCTCCTGTCCCATGGGGCCGCACCCAAGGACGTGCAGGAACTGCTGGGACACTCGGACGTCAGTACCACAGTGAACACCTACGCCCACTCTACGAGGGACGCGAAACGCAGCTCCGCCCGACTGCTGGATAAGGTGGTCAACGGGGAGTAAACAACTTTCATTAAAAGGGACCTCCCACAAGAGGAATTGACTTTCCCCTCCCCAGCGGCTATAATGGAAGCGCTAGATAAATCAAGCAGTGGGAGGGGCAGCATATGAGCAGAAAGGTAGGCGTGATCTCAGACACCCACGGTATCCTCCGTCCGGAGGTCCTGGATATTCTCCGCACCTGCGACCACATCGTCCACGCCGGGGACTTTGACAACGGCTCCGTTCTGGAGGAGCTGGAGGACATCGCGCCGGTGACTGCGGTGCGGGGCAACAACGACTGGAGCAGCTGGGCCTCCCGCCTGCCCCGGCAGCTGACCTTCACCCTCGACGGCGTGAAATGCACCATGGCCCACAAGCGGGAGGACGTGTCCTGGGACCTCCAGGGGGTGCAGCTGGTGGTGTTCGGCCACTCCCACCAGTACTTTGAGGAGCAGATCCACGGGCGGCTGTGGCTGAACCCGGGCAGCTGCGGCTGGCCCCGGTTCCGGCGGGAGCTGACCATGGCCGTGCTCACCCTGGACGGCAGGCAGATTCAGGTCCAGCGGGTGGATATCAAGCCATGAGCGAATCCTTTGTCGTCTTTGACGTGGAGACCCCCAACGCCTCCAACAGCCGCATGAGCGCCATCGGCCTGACCGTGGTGGAGGACGGGCGGATCGTGGACGAGCTGTTCACCCTGGTCAACCCGGAGACCTACTTTCACCCCTTCAACATCGCCCTCACCGGCATCACCCCGGAAATGGCGGAGCGGGCCCCCACCTTTGACCAGCTCTGGGAGACCATCGGGCCCATGATGTCCAGCGGCCTGCTGGTAGCCCACAACGCCCCCTTTGACATGAGCGTGCTGGCCAAGTGCCTGCGGGCCTACTGCATCGACTGGCGGGACCAGACCGGCTACGCCTGCACCGTGCAGATGAGCCGGCGCTGCTGGCCCCAGCTGCCCAACCACAAGCTGGACACCCTGTGCGCCTATCTGGACATCCCCCTGGACCACCACAAGGCGGACAGCGACAGCCGGGCCTGCGCCCAGCTCCTCCTCGCCGGCCTGGACCAGGGGGCGGATATGGACCGGCTCCGGCGTACATACGATCTGCGGGCCATCCGCACTCTGTCCCAGAGCAGGCCGGGCCTCCCCTGATTTTCCCAAACCCGCAGAGAACGGGGCTTGCAACTGGCGGGGAAAGCTGATATAATAGATCCCAGGCGTTTGCCGCCCAATATGAGAAAAGAGGAGAGACCATGAGCGCGAAGGAAAAAAAGGCTAAGAAGGAAAAAGCGCCCAAGGCGAAAAAGGAAAAAGGGATCAAGACCAAAGTCTGCCCCGCCTGCCAGGCGGAGATTCCCAAAAAGGCGAAGGTCTGTCCCAACTGTAATGAGAAGCAGAAGTCCGGGAAAAAGCCCATTCTGGTGCTGATCCCCCTGCTTCTGGTACTGTTGCTGGTGGGAGCGGCCGTATCCATTTTCGTGTTCCACTTCCCCATTGATCCCCCCTTCGAGCTGCCCTTCCTGGGCCCGAAGATCTCCGAGACCGTTTTGGGAGAGGGCATGGAGCTGACAAAGAAGCAGGAGGAGGAGGTTCTGGCCGTGCTGAACGAGTGCGGCTTCGGTGAGATCAGCGCGGTTGAGACCATCAAGGAGACCTCCAAGAGCACCACCTACGCGGTCAGCGACACCTCCACAGAGCGATTCCTGGACACGGATGACCCCATTGTGGTGCAGATGAAGAACGCCACAAAGACCATTGACTCCGTCCAGTTCCAGGACCACAGCATCTATGCCCACGGACAGGTGGTGTCGCCCATCACGGACTACTATCTGGATATGGCGGAGCGGGACATCTATCTGTCCCTGACCCTGACGGCGGTAAAGTCCCGCCTGGAGGTCCCGGAGGCCGCTGTGTTCCCCTCCAAGAGCAGCTGGGAGTACACCATGGGCGAGGGCACTCAGGTTACCGTCCGGTCCACCGTCACCTGCCGAGACGCCTCCGGCAAGGAGGAGGAGCGGGCCTTTGTGGCCCACTTTGAGGACGGCGCCTTCGCGTCCCTGGAGTTTGAGGGCGAGGAAGAGGAAGACTAACGATTCATCCGCAGAACGCACTGCCCCACGGCGTATTCTCGCCGTGGGGCTTAGTTTGTAGAGAAACCTTCGTGCAAATACCGTACACCCGAAAAGAGGGACTTGCCATCTGCCCCGCGCAGACGCAAGTCCCTCTTTCTCACACCTGCTTTCCGGCACTTCTTCCATTCCACGCCCGCAGGTCCTTCAGCTCCTTGCAGAGCCGCACATAGCTCTCATGGCGGCTGGCGGGAATCTCTCCCCGCCGCACCGCAGCCAACACGGCGCAGCCCTTCTCCTTGGTGTGGCTGCACCCCACAAACCGGCACTTGTCCAGCCAGGGCCGGAACTCCTGGAAGGTCTCCGGCAGCCGCTCCTTCAGCTCCAGATCCAGCTCCGCCGCGTCGAAGGAGCTGAACCCCGGCGTGTCGATCACCTCCGCCCCACAGGAGAGGCGGTAGAGCTCCACGTGCCGGGTGGTGTGCTTCCCCCGCCCCAGCTTCTGGCTCACCTCGTCCACCCGCAGGGAGAACCCCGGCTCCAGTGCGTTGAGGAGGCTGGACTTCCCCACCCCGGAGTTGCCCGTAAAGGCGGAGAGCCTGCCGGCCATCAGCCCCCGCAGCTCCTCCACCCCTTCGCCGGTCTCGGCGCTGGTGCATACGGTGGGAAAACCGCTTTGGCGGTAGATCTCCGCCAGCGCCTCCCCGTCCGCCAGATCGCACTTATTCACGCACACCACCACGCCGCAGTTTTTCAGCGCCGCAATGGCGGCGACTCTGTCGATGAGAAAGGGGTCCGTCATCGGCAGGGCCCGGGAGGCTACCACCACCAGCTGGTCCACATTGGCCACCGCCGGCCGGTCAAAGGCCGTGCGGCGGGGCAGAATCTCCCACACCATGCCCTCCTCTGGCCCGGTCTCCTGGATCTCCACCCAGTCCCCCACCAGGGGGCTGCGGCCCTCCTGGCGGAATTTCCCCCGGGCCCGGCAGGTGACGGTCCGCTCCCCTGTGTCCACATAGTAGAAGCCGCTGAGGGCCTTGCGTATCCTGCCCCTACTCACTGAAGGTCACCATCTCGTCCGACCACTGCTGGCCATCGGCCAAAATACGCATCCGGTGCTCCCCGGGCTTGGCCTGGATGACCGCCTCCAGACGGCCGTAGTCCCCGGGCAGGTCCTTCTCATAGGCCACGGCCTCGTCCAGGAGGATCTCCACATGCACATCCTCCGGGCTGAAGGGCACGTTGAAGCCCACAGTCTTGGAGATCAGCTTCTCCCCGTCGCTGTAGGTGAAGGTGATGGTGGTCCCCTCCTCCACCTCCGTGTTGGGCTCCACGCTCTGGCGGATCACCTGCCCCGCCGGCTTGGCGCTCTCCTCCTTGACGAACTCCGCCTTCAGATGGAGCTCCTCCATCAGCCGCTGGACCTCCTCCATGTCCTGGCCCAGGCAGGAGACCATGGTGGAGTACTTGATCTCCGGCCCCAGGCTGAGATAGAGGACCACCTGGTCCCCCTCGCTGAGCTCCGTGCCCACCGCCGGGTCTGTCCGGGCCACATAGCCGGCGGGCACATCGTCATTGTACTCCTCCTCCCCCTCGGTGATGACCAGCTTCAGCTCGCTCAGGCCCTTGGTCTGCTCCAGAATCAGCCGGGCCCCCCGGCCCTCCTGGCCCACCAAATCGGGCATGGCCTCGCTGCGGCTGCCCATGCTCACCGTCACGGTGATGGGGATCAGCTCCGTGCTGGCGGTCTTCTTGATCCGGTCCGCCTCCGGCTCCTGCTTGATGATCTGGCCCGCCGGGTACTGGGCGCTGTACTCGTGGACGCCGCTCTCCACAATCTCAAACACGCCCTCGATCTCCTCCAGGGCCATGGCCTCCTCCACGGTCCTGCCCACCACGTTGGGCACCGTGTACTCGGGGATCTCCGGCTGGGCAAAGCTGTCCATGATGCCCTGGTAAAGCCGGGTGACGCCAAAATAGCCCACCGCCGCCACCAAGACAATCAGCAGCAGCGCCTTCCACCAGCCGCCCCCACGCCGCTCGTCCTCCTCGTCGTCATCCTCCGGAGGGGGCGGCGCGTAGCGGACAGGCCGGGGCCGGGCCGCGCCCACATTGGGGATATTTTGGGTGGGCTCGTCCTCTCGGTCCCGCTCCCGGCGCAGGTCCTCGGCGGAGTAGTCGAAGCTCACCGTGGGATCCTTCCGAAAGGCCTCCAGGTCTGAGAGCATCTCGTCCGCAGAGATGTAGCGCCGGTTCCGGTCCGGGGTCATGGCCTTCATGCAGATCTGCTCCAGGGCCTCGGGGATGTCCGGGTTCAGCTCCCGGGGGCTCAGGGGCACGGCGCTGAAGTGCTGGATGGCCACGGCCATGGGGCTGTCCCCCTCAAAGGGGAGGCGGCTGGTGAGCATCTCGTAGAGCACCACGCCGGCGGAGTAGATGTCGCTGCGGTTGTCGGTGTACTCCCCCTTGGCCTGCTCGGGGGAGATATAGTGGACGGAGCCAATGGCCTCATTGGAGGGGTTGGAGCCGTTGGAGAGGCAGGCGATGCCGAAGTCCATCACCTTTACCGTGCCGTCCCGCAGCACCATGATGTTCTGGGGCTTGATGTCCCGGTGGATGATGCCCCGGCTGTGGGCGTGGCCAAGGCCCCGCATGATCTGGGTGATGAAGTGGAGGGCCTCCGGCCAGTTGAGCTTCCCCCGCCGGGCCATGTACTGCTTGAGGGTGATGCCGTCGATGAGCTCCATGACAATATAGTCCATGTCGCCCCCCCGGCTCACATCGTACACCGCCACGATGTTGGGGTGGGAGAGCATGGCTACGGCCTGGGACTCATCGTGGAACCGGCGGCGGAATTCCGCATCGTCGCTCAGGTCCCTTTTGAGCATCTTGATGGCGACCAGACGGTTCAGCCGGTGGCACTTGGCCTTGAAGACCACCGCCATGCCCCCTGTTCCGATGACCTCCAGGATCTCATAGCGGTTATCCAGCATCTTTCCTATGTATCGTTCCATAGTCAAGCGTCCTTTCTCTTCACTGCTGCCGCAGCAGCACGGCGGTCACGTTGTCCGGCGCGCCCTGGCCTCTGGCGATGTCCAGCAGCCGGTCCAGGCAGGCGTTGTCGTCCCCCCGCAGAATTTCCCGCTCCATCTCCTGGTCCGTGGCCGTGGCCACCAGACCGTCGGTGCACAGCAGGAGGTAGTCCCCCGGCCGGAGGTCAATGAGGTAGCTGTCGCTGAGCGCCTCCGGATCCGGCCCCAGGGCCCGGGTGATGAGGTTGCGGCCCGGGTAGCTGCGGGCCTCCTCCGCCGTGATGGCCCCCTTGTCCACCAGCCGCTCCACCAGGGAGTGGTCCTTGGTGACCCGGGAGATGCCGTCCCCCCCGGAGCGGATCACATAGGCCCGGCTGTCCCCCACGTTGCTCAGAAGAGCCTGCTCCCCCCAAGCCACAGCGGAGACCAGGGTGGTGCCCATGCCCCGCTGCCCGTCCCGGACGGAGCGCTCGTAGACCGCCGTATTGGCGGCGGCCACGGCGAACTCCGCCACCTCCTGGACCTGCTGGGCCGTCATGTCCGGCCGGAGATTGGCCATGCAGGAGGAGAGGAATGCGTCCACGGCCAGGGAGCTGGCCAGCCGGCCCCCTCCGGGTCCGCCCATGCC
>CANAZG010000011.1 GCA_947365965.1 uncultured Clostridia bacterium | reverse complement strand
CCCTGCGGAGTGCTTCCCTCTTCACAGATTGGTGCACTTGACTTGACAAACTAGGGAAAGAAAAAGAATCAAAAAGAACTTTAGCGGCTGAACCCTTTCCTGCCGGCAGTCTAACGGAACATCACCGTCAGACTGCCGGCAGCTGTCATACAGCCTCCAAGGTTTTTTCTTTTGTTTCTTTTTTTTGTTCACAAAAGAAAAGAAGACAGAATCTTCACCGCACCCGGTAGTCGTGGCGGGCGTTGGCCTCCTCTCGGCGCAGCTTCTCCCCGGCCAGGGCCTCCAGGGCCTGACCGATGATCTGGTTGGACACCAGAAAGCCCTCCGGGGTCAGACGCCACCGTCCTCCCACTAGGGCCGCGTGGCCCGAGGCGTGAAACCGCTCCAGCACCGACTGGATGGGGGCGAAGGGCAGGCGGTATCGGTTCTCGAACTCCTGCCGGGAGATGCCCTGGGTCAGGCGGAGGCCCAGCATGACATACTCGATGTCCCGCTCCCGGGGCGGAATGCGCTCGCTGCTCTCCAGCACACTTACGCCCGCCTCCACGCCGGCGCAGTAGGTATCCAGGCTCCGGAGGTAGGCGTAGCGCACGTCCCCCAGATCCGAGTGGGCCCCGGGGCCGAACCCCGCGTACTCGCCCAGTGTCCAGTACTTCATATTGTGGCGGCTGGCCCGGCCCGGCCGGGCGAAATTGGAGATCTCGTACTGCTCATACCCCAGGGCCCTCAGCCGCTCCACCGTCCACAGGTACATATCCGCCTGGGCGTCGTCGTCCGGCAGGTCCATCTTCTCCTGCATGTCCCACAGTGGGGTGCCCTCCTCCACCTTCAGCCCGTAGCAGCTCAGGTGGTCCGGCTCCAGGGCCGCCGCCCGCTCCAGGGTATCCCTCCACCCCGCCAGGTCCTGGCCGGGCAGGCCGTAGATGAGATCCAGGGAGAGGCTTTTGATCCTGGCCCGCCGGGCCGCAGCCGCGGCCTCCTCCGCCTGGGCGAAGGTGTGGGGCCGGCCCAGCGTGCGCAGCATACCGTCGTCCGCCGACTGCACCCCCAGGGACAGCCGGTTCACCCCGGCCCGGCGCAGGGCGCGGAGGGCCCGCCAGTCCCCGGCGCTGTCCGGGTTGGCCTCCAGGGTGATCTCCGCGTCCCGGGACAGGCGGTAGTGCTTTTTTACGGTTTTGAGGATCTGCCGCAGCCGCTTCTCCCCCAGATAGGAGGGGGTGCCGCCGCCCAGGTACACGCTGTCCACGGTGTGGGCGGTGGTCCACTGGGCGATCTCCGCCAGCTGGCGGCAGAGGGCGGAGACGTAGCGGTCCATCCTGTCCTCGGCCCGGGGCAGGGAGTAGAAGTCGCAGTAGATGCACTTGCTCTTGCAGAAGGGAATGTGGATGTAAAGTCCCAGGGGCTTAACGGGCTTTTTCACGTGCGGTCACCTCACAGGCTGGTTTCATCCCCATTGTAGCGGAAAGCGGCAGTCCGCGCAAGAGAAAAAGGGAGGGATCCAAAATTTTGGCCCTTTTACCTTCCGTGCTGATGGAAAAAGCTCCAGCGATTTCACTAATCGCAGCTTGAAGCCAAGTGTTAACCATGATATAATGAAAACAGCAATCAAAATTTGTGGAGAAAAGCATGATGAATTTTTTGTGTTTTGGAGATAAGAACAACCAGTCGATATTATTTATACATGGAATGGCTTCCACAGCAATGCTTTGCTATGAGCCTATTTTAAGAATGTTGCCGGACTATCATGTGATATTGGCTGAAGTGGACGGCCACAGTGAGAGAACAGGTGAGCTTGTTAGCGTTGAAAATGACTGTGACGAGATAGAACATTATATACTGGATAATCTATCTGGTAATTTGTACTGCCTATCAGGCTTTTCTATGGGAGCAACAATGGCTGTCGAGATCATCGGCAGAGGCAATGTTAATGTTGCCAAAACGCACTTGGATGCGGCGTTTCTGACAAAAATGGGTTTGTTGACGAGGCCATATGAATATATCTTCTGCAAAGCGATAAAGCGGATTCAAAATGGAAAGGCAATTCCTAAATTCATGATGGATGCGGTTATGGGCAGAGATAACCGCAGTATTATAGAGATGCTCTATCAGAACATTACACCAAATACAATAAAGTGTGCATGTGAATTTGTGTATCAGTACAGCATTCCTGAAAATATAAAAAATTACAAGGGAACGGTTCTGTTTTGGCGGGGCTCAAATGAGCAATATCCCAGGAAAAGCGCCGCTTTGTTAAAGAAATATCTGCCCGCTATGATGGATGTAGAGATTGAACATATGGGACACGGGCAATATTTACACGAACACAGTGATGAATATGCGAGCAAGCTGATTGAGTATCTGCAAAGCTGATACAATTATCGGATTTATCGGGCGGTTATCTATGATGGATAACCGTCTGTTTCGTCATTTTGATAAAAGGAAAAATGATAGGCATTTATCAACATAAAAGGTAAAAGGGAGAAAATTTTTGAGGAACTGCCGGCCTCCGGAGCATCTGCCGCCGGGCAGTACTGCCGGGCAGACAGCGGCAGGACGATGATTCGCTGCCGGAAATGCGGCTGCCCCGGCAGGAACCTTACAGCAATGTAAGGTTCCCGCCCTTTTTGTAAGGTAAATCGATGGAACGGCGGCGGACAATGGGGTATAATGGGCCTGCAAACAAACCCAAGGAGGTAACAAGATATGCCAATCCTGCAAGTCAGCGACCTTAAGAAGGTCTACACCACCCGCTTCGGGGGCCAGCAGGTCCAGGCCCTGTCCAATGTCAGCTTCGCGGTGGAGTCCGGGGAGTACGTGGCCATTATGGGCGAGTCCGGCTCCGGCAAGACCACCCTGCTCAACATCCTGGCCGCCCTGGACAAGCCCACCAGCGGCGAGGTGCTCCTGGACGGGAAGAATATCGTCGCCATCCGGGAGCGGGAGATCGCCGCCTTCCGCCGGGACCACCTGGGGTTCGTGTTCCAGGACTTCAATCTCCTGGACACCTTCTCCATCCAGGACAACATCCTCCTGCCCCTGGTGCTGGCGGGGAAGCGCTTCCCGGAGATGGAGCGGCGGCTGCTGCCCCTGGCCCGCCGCCTGGGCCTCCAGGACCTGCTGAAAAAATACCCCTACGAGGTCTCCGGCGGCCAGAAGCAGCGCACGGCGGTGGCCCGGGCCCTCATCACCGAGCCCCGCATCGTCCTGGCCGACGAGCCCACCGGGGCCCTGGACAGCAAGGCCACGGACAGCCTCCTGGGCCTCTTTGACCAGGTGAACGCCGAGGGCCAGACCATCCTCATGGTCACCCACTCCACCAAGGCCGCCAGTCACGCCAAGCGGGTCCTGTTCATCCGGGACGGCGAGGTGTTCCACCAGATCTACAAGGGCGTCAGCTCCACGGAGGAGATGTATCAGAAGATCTCCGACACCCTGACGCTCCTGGCTGCGGGAGGGAACGACAATGGGTAATTCCTCTCTTTTCCCCAAGCTGGCCTTCCAGAGCATCCGCAACAGCCGGAAATTCTACCTCCCCTATATCCTGGCCCTCATCGGGAACGTGGCGGCGGTGTATATCATGTCCGCCTTGGTGAGCGACCCGGGCGTGAAGGATATCGCCCCGGGCCGGCCCAACGCGCATATGTACGTGGAGGCCTTCATGTCCATCGGCATGGTCATCGCCTTCTTTTTCTCCTTCATCTTTGTGAACTACATCAACGGCTTTCTCATGAAGCAGCGGAAAAAGGAGCTGGGCCTGTACAACATCCTGGGCATGGGCAAGCGCCACATCGCCCTGGTGCTGGTGTACGAGACCCTGTACGTGGGCGCGGCGGGCATCCTGGGCGGACTGGCCGCGGGGCTGGTCTTCCACAAGCTGGTGAACCTGTGCCTGCACAAGGTGCTGTTCATGCCCGCGCCCTTCGGGTTCTATATCTCCTGGTCCGGCATGATTCTCACCGCCGGCATGTTCTCCGGGATGCTGCTGCTGGTGCTGCTGGGCAACCTGAACAAGGTCCGCCTGTCCAAGCCCATCGAGCTGCTCCACAGCGCCAGCGCCGGGGAGCGGGAGCCCAAGACCCGGTGGCTCATGACCCTTCTGGGCGTCCTCGCCCTGGGGACCGGCTACTATATCGCCATCTCCACCCGCACCGGCGTGGACGCGCTCATGCTCTACTTTGTGGCGGTGTTTCTGGTGATCGTGGGCACCTACTGCCTGTTCACGGCGGTGAGCATCTTTGTGCTCAAGGCCCTGCGGCGCAGCAAGCGGTTTTACTATCAGACCAGCCACTTCATCGGCGTGTCCGGTATGCTCCACCGCATGAAGCAGAACGCCATGGGCCTGGCCAACATCTGCATCCTGTGCACCATGGTGATGGTCATGCTCTCCGGCACCCTGTCCCTGTACCTGGGCACGGAGGATATTGTCCGGGAGCAGTATCCCGGGGATGTCAATGTGGCCGTGCGCTACTTCCCCCGGCCCACGGCGGACAGCGGGGAGGACTGGACCCCCTTTGACCCGGAGGCCATGCTGTCCCTCCAGACAGGCTTTATTGAGAGCCAGGGTCTGTCCGTCACTGATGTGAACACGTACACCCGGTTCGGCTTCGGCGCGGGGCTGCTGAAGGACGGAACCTACACCACAGACAGATTCGCCCAGGACGCCGCAGGGGCTGTCGTCTCCATCACCTGCATCACCCAGGAGCAGTACAACAAAGCCGCCGGGGATTCGCTCTCTCTTCAGGATGGGGAGATTGCTGCCTACGGCGTGGAGGGCGACGAGATGACCATCCGCTGGGTCATCCCCGGGGAGGGGCGGGAGGTGGACCGGTCCACCCTGCCCATTGTCCGGAAGCTCCAGAGCAACCCCACCCAGGACCCGCAGATCGCCCAGATGGTGACCATCGTGGTGCGGGACGAGGCGGCGGTGACCGCGCTGTGGGAGAAGCAGGCGGCGGCCTATGTGGACGACTGGTCCGCCCTGCACTGGTGCGCCGCCATTGATGTGGACGGCAGCGAGGAGGCGCTCTACCGGATGCAGAGCCGGCACATGGAGGCCATCGAGGACAGCGGCTTCTACAACGGCACGGGCAGCTGGTACGCCTGCTCCTGGAACCTGCGCTCCGACGGCGCGGCGGAGAGCTACGCCATGGCGGGCGGATTCCTGTTCCTGGGCATCTTCCTGGGGTTCATCTTCCTGATGGCCACGGTGCTGATGATCTACTACAAGCAGGTCAGCGAGGGCTACGAGGACAAGGCGCGATTCGAGATCATGCAGAAGGTGGGCCTGAGCCGCAGCGAGGTCAAGAGATCCATCCACAGTCAGATCCTCATGGTGTTCTTCCTGCCCATCATTGTGGCGGCCATCCACATTGTCTTTGACTTCAACATGGTGGAGAAGCTGCTGACCCTGCTCTACCTCCACAACACGCCCCTCACGGCTCTGTGCACCCTGGGCACGGTGCTGGTGTTCTTCCTGGTGTACGGCGCGGTGTACCTGCTGACGGCCCGGACCTACTACAAGATCGTGGAGCGGTGAGGGCATGAACAAATGGACCGTGCTTCTTCTGGCGGCGGCCCTGCTGCTGGGGAGCTGGCTCAACCGGCTCCGGAGGGGCCGGGAGGACAGATCACATGAGAAATAAAAAGGAGGGTTCAGAATGGACCGCGTGGATATCCTGTTAGTCTTTGGAATGCTGTGCCTCATGGCCGGCACGCTGCTCCTGGGGTTCAGCCGTCCCCTGTGGTGGATGCTCCACCAGCGCCGGCCCGACGGCGGCCGAGACGCGCCCCGGTACCAGTGGGCCCTGCGGGCCCCGGGCCTGCTGCTGCTGGCCGCGGCCGCCGGCGTGATCGTCATGAGCGTCACCAACTCGTTCGTGTTTCAATAGCGCATAGCCCGGGGCCGCCGGGAGCGTCTCCGGCGGCCCCGGGCCATCCGGCGGATGGGGGTTGACATTGCTTCAGCTGGTGATATACTTTAGAACAAATACGGGAAAGGGAGGCGCTTCCTATGACGCTGGAAAACTGCAAAATCCTCAACAGGGATCAGATCAAGCTGCTGGCCGTCGTCACCATGACCCTCAACCACTTTGCCCACGTGTTCCTGACGCCGGGGACCGTTCTGTGCGAGGTCTTCCAGGATATCGGCTACTTCACGGCCATGACCATGTGCTTCTTCCTGGTGGAGGGCTACCGCTATACCCGCTCCAGAAAGGACTACGCCATGCGGCTGCTGGCGTTCGCCCTCCTCTCCCAGATCCCCTACGTGCTGGCCCTGGGGTTCTACCAGTTCAACGTGCTGTTCACCCTGCTGATCTGCTTTCTCATCCTGTGCATCATGGACAGCGCCATGGCGCCCTGGAAGCGGAGACTGTCCATCTTCGGGCTGTTCCTCGTCTCCTGCGTCTGCGACTGGTCCTTCATGCTGCCCCTGGGGGCCGTTCTGCTCAAGCGGGGGGAGGGTCAGCCCCGCCGCCAGGTCCTGGCCTACGCCGCAGTGGCCGGGATCTTCTGGCTGCTGAACATCCCGGGATACATGGACGCCGGCGTGGGCAGCGCCCTCCTCCACAGCTTTTACGCCATACTGGGGATCGCCGCCTCTGCGGCGGCGGTGCTGGTTTTCTACAACGGCAGGCGCGCGCAGCGGCGGGGGCCCCTCAGCAAGTGGTTCTTCTACATCTACTACCCGGCCCACATCACGGCCCTGTGGCTCATCCGCATGGCGCTCCAGTGGGCGGCGTAAACAGAACAAACCCGGCGCGGAGGCCAGACTTTCTGGTCTCCGCGCCGGGGGTCTTTTTTTGAGGGAGAATTTACCGCAGGAGGATCCGGGCGCCCCCCTCGTAGGGCTGGATCTCACCGATGCGCTGGGCGCTGGGGACGTTCCCCGTCAGGTCACGGAGGAGTGCGTCCGCATCGTCCCGGTCCACGGCGATGAGCAGGCCGCCGGCGGTCTGGGGGTCAAAGAGCACGTCCTGCTTGTACAGGGGGGTGTCCCCCATGTCCACGGAGGACTGGGCGAAGGTGCGGTTGCGGTACATGCCCTCGGGCAGCACGCCCATCTTGGCCAGCTCCAGGGCCTCCGGGATCATGTCCACCTCATCCACATGGACCACCGCCTGCATGTCGCTGCCCTGGGCCATCTCCAGCAGGTGGCCCATAAGGGCGAAGCCGGTGACGTCGGTGCAGGCGTGGACCCGGTACTTGACCATACTGTCCCGGGCGCTCTTGTTCAAGGTGGTCATCAGGCGGTAAGCCAGATCGATGCCCTCCGGGGAGGCCAGCTCCCCCTTGTGGGCCGTGGACAGCACGCCGATGCCCAGGGGCTTGGTCAGCAGCAGCACGTCCCCGGCCTGGGCCCCGCTGTTGGTCAGCACCCGGTCCGGGTGGACAAACCCGGTCACCGCCAGTCCGTACTTGGGCTCGTCGTCAAAGATGCTGTGGCCGCCGGTGATGAGGCAGCCCGCCTCGTACACCTTGTCGTATCCGCCCCGGAGCATCTGGTGGACCGCCTCGCCGGGCATGTCCTTGGGTACGCACATGAGGTTCAGCGCCAGCTTGGGCTCCCCGCCCATGGCGTACACGTCGCTCAGGGCGTTGGTGGCCGCAATCTGGCCAAAGAGGTAGGGATCGTCGGCAATGGGGGGGAAGAAGTCCACCGTCTGCACCAGGGCCAGCTCGTCGCTGACCCGGTATACCGACGCGTCGTCGCTCTTGTCAAATCCCACCAGCAAGTTGGGGTCGCTGTGCACCTTGATGCCGTCCAGCAGCTGGGCCAGCACCCCGGCCCCCACCTTGGCTCCGCAGCCGGCGCACTTGGCCAGCTTGGTCAGCTTTACTTCGTTTTCCATAAGTCCTCCGGTTTTTTCTCTGTTTTCTTCTTTTTCTTGAAAGAAAAAGAAGAAAAAAGAACTTTAGACGTGGTCGACGGACTGCCGGTGCATAGGCAGGGCCGCGATGGAGCCGCCGGCAGCCTGTGGAAACGCCTCTAAAGTTTTTCTTTTGCTTCTTTTCTTTGTTCACAAAGAAAAGAAGGCGTTTTCCCTTGTATCGTATATAGATGCAGTATGGCCTCCAACACACCGCCGCCCACGGCCAGGGCCTTATCCGAGGCGCAGAAGCAGTGGTCCGCCTCGCAGCGGGGGTCCACGTCGCCGCACTTCATCCCCCGATGGACCGCCACGCCGTCCGCCAGCAGACCCCGCAGCACGCCGCCGATGGTGCACGCCATGGGCGCGCCGTCCACGTATCCAACCACGTCCCCCGGCAGCACCGTCTCTCCGATTTCCCTCACGCCGCGAAAAAGGCCGTCCGCCGGAGCCCGGAGCACCCGCTCCCCGGCAAAGCCGCCGATGAGGCCGGGCACGGCGGTGTTGGGCAGGGCGGCGCCCTCGTAAATAACCCGGCCCAGGTAGTGGCCCCGCATGGTCTCCACCACGGCGTGGCAGTCCACCCCGGCGGTGAAGCCCGGCCCGGCGGCCACCACCGCCGGAGCCATGTCCATGG
Source organism: uncultured Clostridia bacterium (assembly GCA_947365965.1). GTDB lineage: Bacteria > Bacillota > Clostridia > Oscillospirales > Oscillospiraceae > Pelethomonas. The sequence goes on along the minus strand of CANAZG010000011.1, from coordinate 43,772 downwards.
TGGTGCCCAGGTTCCGCTTGGCCAGCACCGCGTCCACCACCGCGTCCGGGGCCAGACGCCGGATGCAGTCCCCCGCCGGGTCCGCCAGCACGGGGATCTCCCCCCGCTCCAGCAGCGCCGGGATCTCCTCCGGGGCCGCCCGGCGGGCCGTCACCCCCTCCACCGCCGTTACCCCCAGCCGCAGGGCCTCGGAGAAGGAGACCGTGCGGCGGATAGACGTGGGCGCTGGCAGCTCGCAGATGACCACCGCCATATGGCTGCGGCAGAGCCGCAGGGCTATGCCGGTGGCGATATCCCCGCCCCCCCGCATGACGACAAGCATGTCCATTTCCCCCCTTGCAGCGATCCGGCGTACACCGGCCAGGACAGCAGCGCCGCCAGCTCCCCGGCCAGGTCCAGCGCCGCCGCCGTGTCCGCCTGGTTGACAAGCACCCGGTCCCCCAGCCCCTCCGCCGTCAGCGCCGCCGCCAGATTTTGGGGCGTCACCCGCTCACCGGGGGAGGCCCCTGACAGGGCGCAGTACCGCTCCGGCCGGTGAACCGCCTCCCGGATGGGCCGCCCGAACCCGGAGGCCCCCACCAGCAGAACGGTCTGCCCGGCGCAGTCCGGGATTACCGGCTCGTGGGGCAGATGGGCCTTCACCGGCAGGCCCCGGGAGCCGTCGGCCTCCACCAGCACGTAGTCCGCCAGAGCGGGGAGCGCCGCTATGTCCAGCGCCGGCGGGCCCAGCTTCCCCTCCGGCGCTGGCAGGCCCAGGCAGACGCGGCCCGCCGCCGCCAGAGCCTGTCTCACCGCCGCCCGGCTGTCCCCGGCCAGCACCGGCAGGTGGGACGGTGGCAGGATGCGGGCGCTGGTGCAGCAGATCACCGTCCCCCGGAGCTCCCGGGCCAGCCGGTACATGGCTGTGGTCTTGCCGCCGCCGCCGATGAGGGCGGTGACCCCCGGTTTGATTCCCAGCAGTTCGGCCAGCTCCATGTCCACCGCCTCCCTTTGGGGTTAAGTATACCATATTTTGCGGGCTCCGGCAGGAAAAGCGGCCGGGCAGTAGGCCCGGCCGCGCAGACTGTCAGAAGGGCTTCTCCCGGGAGATGATTACCCCGCCGCCCACCACCGCGTCCCCCTGGTAGCACACCAGGGACTGGCCCGCGGTCACGGCCCGCTGGGGCTGGTCAAACACCGCCCGCACCGCGCCGTTCTCCTCCGGGTAGAGGGTGGCGGCGGCCTCGGTCTGGCTGTAGCGGGTCTTGGCGGTCACGGCCAGGGGGCCGGTCTGGGGCGGCAGGGACACCCAGTGGAAGTCCTCCGCCCACACGGTATCGCTGTAGAGCGCCGCCTCGTCCCCCAGCACCACGGTGTTGGAATCGGCGTCCTTGCGCACCACGTACAGGGGCCGGTCCGCGCTGACGCCCAGCCCCCGGCGCTGCCCGGTGGTGTAGCAGGGCAGCCCCCTGTGCCGCCCCAGCACCCGGCCCTGGGTATCCACAAAGTCCCCCTCCCGCAGCGCCAAGCCGCCGTACCGCTGGAGAAAGGCGGGGTAGTCCCCATCCGGCACAAAGCAGATATCCTGACTGTCCGGCTTGTGGGCGGGGCACAGCCCCCGGGCCTCCGCCAGGGCCCGGACCGACGCCTTGTCGTACTCCCCCACCGGCAGCAGCAGCCGGGAGAGGACCTCCTGGGACAGGGGGTAGAGCACGTAGCTCTGGTCCTTGCGGCGGTCCCTGCCCCGGAGGAGCCGCCAGCGGCCCCCCTCACAGTCCACCCGGGCGTAGTGGCCGGTGGCGATGCGGCGGAGCCCCAGATCGTCCGCCCGGCGCAGCAGGGCCTCGAACTTCACCCGGCGGTTGCACTGAATGCAGGGGTTGGGGGTGCGCCCGGCCTGGTATCCGGCCACGAACTGGTCCATCACCTGCTCCCGGAAGAGGCTGCTGAAGTTGAACACGTGGAAGTCCATGCCCAGCCGCCGGGCCGTGGACCGGGCGTCCTCCACGTCCTCCAGGGAGCAGCAGCTCCCCTCCCGGCCAATATCCCCATTGTCGTAGAGGCGCAGGGTGCAGCCCACGGCCCGGTACCCCGCCTCCTGGAGCAGAACCGCCGCGGCCGCGCTGTCCACGCCGCCGCTCATGCCCACCAGAACCGTCTCTCTCTCCATGGCGGCCTCAGTCCAGATACTGGTGGGTGAAGGCCCTGCTGGGCAGGGCGTCCGACAGCTCCGCCAGGGTCCGGTTGTACCCGCCGCCCAGATCCACGTAGAAGGTGTTCATCTGCTGGACCTTGGAGCGCCTGTTGGGCAGGGACACGGTGACCGTGGTGCCCGCCCCCTCCTGGCTGGTCAGCAGCAGCACGCCGCCGTGCTCCTGAGCGATCCTCCGGCACACCGGCAGTCCCAGGCCCAGGCCGTGGGGCGGCGGGTCCAGGCGCTGGGTGTGGCGGTAGCGGTCAAACACCGTCTCCAGCAGCTCCTGGCTGATGCCGCAGCCGGTGTCCATCAGGATGAGCTCCACCCACTCCCGGGTTACCCGCACGTCCAGGGTCACCAGCTTCTCGTCCCTGCGGATAAACTTGAAGGCGTTGGAGAGCAGGTTGAGCATCATCCGCTCAATCCGGTCCCCGTCCATTGCGATGGTGTGGCGGTCCTTCTCACAGCGGAAGTCCAGCCGGATGCCCAGCAGCTCCGCCGGGTGCCGGGCCCTGTCCATAATGTCCCGGCACAGGCCCACAATGTCCCCGTTGCGCAGCTGGGCGGCGCTGGGGCCCTCCAGACAGGCCGCGTCGGAGAGGTTGTTGGCCAGACGCAGGATGCGGTAGTAGCTCTGGCAGAGCACCGCCGCATCCCGGTCAATGGCTCCGTTCTCCTCCCGCACCTCCATGGGCGCGATGCGGTTGAGGGCCTGATAGATATTGCCCAGAGAGCCGCGCAGCTGGTTGGACACCTGACTGAGCACCCGCTCCAGCTCCTGGTTGTTGTCGAATTGCTTTTCTGACATGGGACACCTCCTGCCGGTTGGGAGCTCAGGAGCCCATCCGCTCCCGGTTCTGCCTGGTTTCCTCGCTCCCTAGTCTATGCGGCGGCGGGAAAAAAAGATTGGTAAATTGCCCCAGGCCGCTCCCCGGGGCGGACCCGCTGCTCCCGTCCGCCGGCGCCGCGATATCGATTCGCGTCAATCTCCCGATAATTGCATCCACATCATAACAAATTTTTGTCGAAATTACAAGAAATTCTTTAGTGTGTCAAAAATTCCACAAAAAACACTTTTCTTTTGAAAATCCCCGGTGTATAATATATCCGGACCAAAACAAAGGCATTATTCCTAACGAATATCAAAATTTGAGAGGAGTTTTTATTATGAGCATCAAAGTCGGCATCAACGGATTTGGCCGCATCGGCCGCATGGTTTTCCGCGCCTCCGTCAACCACCCCGAGATCGAGATTGTGGGCATCAACGATCTGTGCCCCGCCGATTATCTGGCCTATATGCTGAAGTACGACACCATGCACGGCCAGTTCCAGGGCACTGTGGAGCACACCGAGAACGCCATCATTGTCAACGGCCGCGAAATCCCCATCTTTGCCGAGCGCAACCCCGCTGACCTGCCCTGGGGCAAGATCGGCGCGGAGTATGTGGTGGAGTCCACCGGCCTGTTCCTGACCAAGGAGAAGAGCCAGGCCCATCTGGACGCCGGCGCCAAGAAGGTCATCATGTCCGCCCCCTCCAAGGACGACACCCCCATGTTTGTGTGCGGCGTCAACCTGGATAAGTACACCTCCGACATGAACTTCGTCTCCAATGCCTCCTGCACCACCAACTGCCTGGCTCCCATTGCCAAGGTTCTCAACGACAAGTGGGGCATCACCGACGGCCTGATGACCACCGTTCACTCCACCACCGCCACCCAGAAGACCGTTGACGGTCCCTCCCTGAAGGACTGGCGGGGCGGCCGCGCCGCTGCCGGCAACATCATCCCCTCCTCCACCGGCGCCGCCAAGGCTGTGGGCAAGGTCATTCCCGAGCTCAACGGCAAGCTGACCGGCATGTCCATGCGCGTTCCCACCCTGGATGTGTCCGTGGTGGACCTGACCGTGAATCTGGCCAAGCCCGCCAAGTACGACGAGATCTGCGCGGCCATGAAGGAGGCCAGCGAGGGTGAGCTGAAGGGCATCCTGGGCTACACCGACGAGGCCGTCGTGTCCGCTGACTTCCTGGGCGACGCCCGCACCTCCATCTTCGACGCTAAGGCCGGCATTGCCCTGACCGACACCTTCGTGAAGGTGGTCAGCTGGTACGACAACGAGATCGGCTACTCCAACAAGGTGCTGGAGCTCATCAAGCACATGTACAGCGTGGACCACAAGTAATTTTTCCTGATTGAGCAAAACCTGCAACTTTTTCCCCTGATTTATCAGTTTTGGAAAATGTGCTGATGAAGGTAGACCGTGTTTCGTGGAGTAACGATATTGTGTTAGCCACTAAACGGTGTATTCCCCATTAAACAAGAAAAGTACGCTCCTTTTCGATTGATGCAAGTCAAGAAAGGGAGCGTATTTTTATGTTGCTGACCGCTGTTCGGGATGAGTTTACCTTTTACAATGAGTGCCGCAAGCTGTCACCCAAAACCGTCAAAAACTACGGAAAACAGATTGATTACTTTCTCCGTTATCTGGAAAGTGAAAAGGGCGTTGTCCATATTGAAGATGTGGAGACACGGCAAATTAAAGAATTTCTGTTGACCATGAGCAAGGCAGGACGCAAGGCAAATTATGTGAATGATCTCTTGAAAGCCTACAAAGTATTTTTCCGTTACGCGTATAATGAGGGGTACACCACAAAGCTATTGACAGAGAAAGTACAAAACGTAAAAAAGCCAAAAGTCATTATCCGCACATTCACAGAACAAGACTTGAAGCGAATGGGCAACTACTATCAAGGACACGACTATCTGACCATGCGGAACAAAGTCATTATTTTGATCCTGATTGACACAGGGATTCGATTGAGCGAGTTGACAGGGCTGACCGAGGAACAAATCAAGTATGATTATATTGTCATTCGCGGCAAAGGAGCAAAAGAACGGGTCGTGCCGAAGTCCCCAATGTTGAGTAAATGGCTGATAAAATTTCTGGCTGTCCGTAAATCGTATTTTGCCTATCGTGTCATTCCCGACAATATCTTTTTGAGCAAGAACGCGCGGCCTCTGACGAATACCATGATTGACCGCATTGTGAAAGAGGCTGGGAAGGCGTGTGGCGTACTGGATGATATTCGCATTTCAGCACATACTTTCCGGCATACCTATGCGCAATTTCAGTTGAAAGCGGGGCTTGATCTCTACTCCCTCTCCCGTTTGCTGGGTCATGAAAGTATTACGATTACACAGACGTATCTGAACGGCTTGAGGGATAAAGAGGTTTTGAAGCAAGCGCAGAATACAAGTCCGCTTATGAACATTTGACCGACACTTGCGGGCACGTAATTACCAATAGGGCAGAGAGTACTTCTCTCTGTCCTCTTTTCTATTGTTCGGTGGGATTTTGAAAATACACTTTCAATAACTCACAACATCTTTTCACATCTTTGGTACAGCTAACAACAACTATGGTCAAGCATGGACATTTTTGAACATCTCAAAATATAAGTGACACGTAAATCATCGTATATCATCATAGGGAAAGGAACCCTTCAAAGCGCCATAAAACCAACTATCTGGAGCCTCGCCTTTTGCAAGACTCAAAAAATATTCTTTCATCTCAGCTTCTACATTTTCAGGATAGATAATTTCAATGGGCGGTGAAAATTTTTGCATCCACATATACAATTCAGGGGTAGCTTCTTCATGAATTGTTGCAATAAAAAATATATCTCCATCAGGCGACATAAAAACATCATTTCCAAATTTGTCAATAATATCGGAAACATATTCTTTATATACCCTTAGTTTTGTCGTTTCGGGAGGAATACTACTGTTTGCGTCCAGCCATTTTTGTGCAATAGCTTTTCCCTCTCGATTTTCATTGGAAATCTCTATTTTCTCCATGCGTTCCAAGTCTATTCTTTCAATCTCATACACATATTGGCCGCTGTCATCCATTTCTTCACACCAAAAATCTATGTCATCTATATCATACAGAACTTCTCCGTTATCATCCGCGTATTCCCCATATTCAGAATCATATTTTAAGCCCAGCTTATACCACGTAGTTTTAGGAATTTTCACGATTGCATAAATCCAAAACTTGCTGTGTATCCAAGTAACACTATAAGGACTGGCAGTAATAATTATGCTGTTATCCAGTTTGCGATACTTTTTCGCCTTGCTTTGACCGGGTAAAGTATGCTCAAAATACTTGAAGCTAATTTTTTGGTCTTGCGCAATAGCCTCATAAATAGTGTCTAAGCCCTTCATTACTTCTTCATTGACAGTACGGACACGATTAGGAATGTAGGTCTGGCGGTTCAAGGATGGTCGCGTGTACTTATCCGCAAGTTTCATTACTTTCTGAGTAAGACTATCGGCTTCTTGCTGTGTAATAAATTGCGCGGCCTGTATGCTGTTGACGATTGACCGCAATTCATATGGTTCAAACGGTGGATTGAGTAGAAGATAGCCTCTTTGTCGCCCGTCATACTTGGTTTCAACATCAAAGAAGTATTTTAAGGTATTGAGGTCTGAGTAAACTGTTTTAACCTCAACCTTATACCGCTCACTTTCAAGGTGCGCGAGTATTTCCGCCATTTTTACGGCATGGGTGGGACTTGCGTTAGCATAAAGATAATCACGCAATTTTACAAGACGTTCGGCTTTTTCCTGTGACCTATTATAATATGCTCCCATGCCTCTCCCCTCCATCATCCTTTATTGAAATCTGCACTTCAATATTACCATACCATCAAGAGCAAAGCAAGATGAAGGGCGGGGTTTGCGGCCCCGCCCCTTCTATTACCCTGCAACTACCATCTGAGCATCACAGTCCATACAAGCAATATTTACAACCTTTGTAGCGCGGACGGAATTTCCGCAACAGGGACAGATATATTTCCTTGTACTGGACGTGCGCGGCGGGGTGGTCGTGGCATTTCCGTCATGCGTACCCGTGCCAGTAACCCGCAATCCCGCAAACTCATTCCTATTGATTAAAATATCGGTCAGGCTGTTTTCAAGGATGAAGGCTAACAGGCTGTCGGCGGGGGAAGTATGCACCCAGCCGTATTTATCGCTGTGGGTAACAATCAGGCCGTGGGCTTCTGCGGCGGCTTTGAATCTCCTGTTGTGGTAGGTGTTGCCACGGCTACAATCCTGTATTCCCTGTTCGTAGTTGAAATAGTGTACCATCTCATGGAGCAGGGTTGCCGCAACATCCTCAATAGGCCGGGCCAACGTCCCCGCACCGATATTGATTTCATGCGTCGCGCCCAGCGTAGATACCCAGGCATCCTCCCGCAAGGAAAAGTGTCCGTATGCGCGGGGAGTGGACTGGATGGTGATGGTCGGTCTTGAAAGTGCATTTTCAAAATATTCTGCGTTCAGTAGGTCGAATATTTTATTGAGATACCCGGCAACCCGATTATAGCTTGTCAACTGTTTCATTTCTGAAAATCTCCATTTCCTCTTGATTTTGCGGAGAGGGCAAGCTATAATATTTCTTGCCCTCTCCGTTGAGTGGATGGGGGTGGGGCCTCTTGCCTATAGCTTTGGTCGGCGGTTAGGCAAGGGCCTTTTCTCATGCGCTGATGGTGAAGCGGCGGCTGGAAACGGCTTTGGTATAAGCCTTGTAAACGTCTGGCATGACCTTCTTAAAGGCCGTGGTATCAAACCTGTTGGAGATAACAGAGGTCCAGCGGACGATATACTGTCCAGCGGTCAGTTCTTCCGTGTCGCGTTCCAGCATTTCAGCTTTGATGCTGTCCCGGAGGGCTTCGGCCTCTGCCTTGGCTTCCTCAATGACGGCCTCCCATTCGTTCAACGCCTCGATTTTTGCAATCAAATCATTTCTGCTCATTGTTCAAATCTCCTTTTGATTTATTAGGGGTGTTCCCTTGACTGATTGTATTGTACCTAAAAAGGTACGGATTGTCTATTGATGGAAGTACCAAAATTGGCGCGGATTGTTTGTATACTTTTTGGTACGATTCGGATTGACAAAACTGTTGAAGTAATGTATACTTATTGGTACAAAGGGGGATTGTATCATGTCTGTTTCATACCAGAAACTCTTTTCGCAAATGCAAGAAAAAGGAATTAAAAAAATTGACCTCCGCACAAAGTATAAGATAAATCCCAAAACGGTTGACAGTCTTGTAAACAATAGAAGTGTAACTGTTGATACCATCATTCAACTGTGCGAAATATTGGATTGCCAGCCGGGGGATTTGATGGAATACATCAAGGAATAGAGCAAAAGGACAGAGCGGTTAAGCCCTGTCCTTTTTTCGTTTGTTCAATGGGATACCGGGGGTGTATTTCGGTCAAAAGCAAAATCAAAAGCCATAAAAGGCATGGGTCTGGACAGAAAACTTTTGAAGTGTATTTTTCATTTCCTCGTTTCCGTTCCAGTGTAGAAAGAGCAAAGGGATTGCGGCAGGGCCGCACATACCTTGTTTTTGAATTTTATTCCAAATCCTCTGTTTATAAAGGCGGGGCTTTTGCGTCGAAAATATGGCGGCGGAACGCCGCCGTATTTGAGGGAAGCAAAACCGCCCCGCCAAATATAGTAGGGACAAAACTGGAAAATATTTTTAAGTCGAACATTTAACAGAGCAATGAAATTACATATTATACTGTTAAATGTTCGACTTAAAAAGCGGGGTTAGCAATGCTAACGCCCGCTTTCAGATATGAAATTTTCAGCAACAAATTTGGATAGCAAATTTAATGTATCTTGTTCTAACGCATTTTCCTCTAATTTACGTTGCTTGCGGGGAACGCCATTAAAAACATTGTACATCACACTGTATGCCGCCCTGCTACTATACCCACGTTCCCGACTATTCCAATACACGCCCCAAGCCGCAGAGTATTCTTCTTTGGTGACAATTTCATGTTTTTGAACGCCAAAATCCTTGTATACCCGATAATAAACATATTCAGTACAGGCAATTAAGTTAAGGCTCTCCAACCGTCCAATATATCCAGAAATTGTTTGCCTCGACATTCCGCACCCAGCAATTCGCAAATACTCTTCCATCATCTCCATAGGCCGCCAATTAAAATCATCATCTCCTAAGAGATAGAAGATAAAATCTCGCAACTTAATAAAGTCGGTTTGAGGGGGAAATCCCAAGTCAAAGACACAAAACACCCTAAAGCGGTCTGGAATATTTGTGATTATGTATGTCAGATTGTTTCTGCATCCTTCACTTGTATAAGATATTTTGTAGGTGTTCAGTTTCCTATCGGTAGCTGTTTTGCCATTTGTCCGTATGATAGCGGATAACTCTCTGATGGTATAGGTCTTTGTTTCTAACATTCAAATCCTCCAATACAGTTTTAAGTTGAGCTATTAACAGAGTAATATTTATTGTTTTATTACTCTGTTAATAGTCTGACATAAATTTAAGCCGCTTCGTTGTTGATTTGAGCTTCCTTCTGCACCGCTTTAATAATAGGCTCAATATCCGTAATAACATTGAAGTCTCCATTGAAATAGCGCAGAGGATTTTTTCGGAGATTGGGGAACTGGGCCTCAAACCATCGCCGCACCGCCGCATAGCAACTTGTCTGTACCAGTCCTGCGCCATAGCGGATATAGTTATAGACTTCCATCAATTCATCACGCTTAGGGAGGCTACTGATAAACCGCTCCATATTCTCATAGGTCAGATACTTGTACTGATTGCAACGGAATACTTCTCCGCTCTTGGTGCGGTATCTGATGGGAGATTTATGGGTGCGGCGGGACACCTTTAGGCCGGGAATATCATGTTGTAGCTGAACATAAAGCCTATATTCCTCGCTGGTAGGGTCGTTCATGGCCTTTTCAAAGGCCGCAGTTACGATTAAGGTTTTGGTTACGGGATTGATTTTGTAGGTTTCCATTTTCTATTACCTCCTTACGCCGCTTCGTCGGTATCGGTCTGAGTTTCAGCCATCTCAAACCCAGCACTTTTCAATTCTGCTCTTGCTTTCTTCATGTCAAAAGGTTCATCCTTTGTACCAAACTTTTTGAGAAACCAACTTTTCGCATATGAATATACACTGAAATTGTAATCAATAGCAATCTTTTTAATGTTCTCATACTCTTTTTTAATTGCCTCAGACCTTGGCTGAATTGAAATGTAGTTTTCAATAAATTCATAGTTGAGGTCTTTGTACGTATGCTTGCTCGTGTTCTTTTTGACTTTCTTAGTGACAACTCTAAAGCGGGGGTGAGCCTCCATCAGTTCACAAAGTTCCTTATATTCGGGAGTTCCATAGTGTTTTGCTTTGTTAAGGCTTGTTTTTGTGCCGATGATTTGCTTGCTAACAAAATCAACAGTGAAACGGTTACTCATAATGTGTTCCTTTCTGCGCTCTGGGCGCGGGGCGGTAGGTCGCTACCCTATTTATTTTGATGAGGGCTGTCCCTCATGTTCTGAACGCAGTATAGCGCAAATCCTCTCCTATAATAGCGGAGAGGACTTGTGCCTTTTCATTTATTTTTTGATTTTCTTTTTGCTCTTGATTTGTTTGGAGATGTGGCAGAGACGTTCAAAGATGCTTCGACATGTGGCGCGGGATGGAAAGATGTTTTAACATGATGAAAATAGATAAAAGGCACCGGAAACATAGATTTCCGATGCCTATCTATTTGCTCTTGTTTGCGGTCTTCAATTCGTCAACAATCATGGTAACGGCCTCTATCTGTGTATCGGTTAGGCCATCCACGTTGATTGAACGGTTCCCGGACGCACCTAGAAGATAATCCGTACTTACCCCAAAGAGCCGCGCCATTTGAAGCAGTACATCATATGGGGGATAGTGTATCTCATTTTCGTAAGAACTGATAACCGACTTTGATACACCTAATTGCTGTGCCAATGCAATTTGTGAAATGTTCCGTTGAATACGCAACTGTTTGATTTTCTGTCCTATCTCTGGTAGGTACATGATTGCTGGCCCTCCTTCCTGTATTCCTGAACATTGTATAGTAATTTTGGACTGTATTACAGGAATTATTCCTGAAATAGTTGACATTCGATGATAAGCCTGCTATACTGACAATATTCCAGAAAAACATGAGAGGGGATTTCCATGGCTAACTACATGGGTACGAGTGAAGCGGCTGAACAGTGGGGACGCTCACAAGCTACAATTACAAAAGCGTGTCGGGAAGGAAAGGTTAAGGGCGCAGAACAGGACGGGCCGGGAAAACCGTGGAGGATTCCCGCTGATACTCCGAACCCGTTTAGCACAAGGAAACAGGAGGTAGCTTATGAATAATTCTGTTAAGAGAACACTGTTTGTCATTGCGGTAGTGCTCTATATTGTGTCTGGTATCATGCTCTATAAAGGGTATGACAAAATGACTAACTACTATAATTCGGAGTATACCACATCAAACAATGTAAATTCTTATGTTGGTGGTGATGCTTATAACTACATTATAAATGGAAACTATGCTACAGGCTTTTTTGTCCTTTCTATGGGATTTATGGTTGCGGGAACGATTTGCATAACAGGTGGTTTAATCATTGCTGCGATTCACAAATTAGGACAGGATGATTCCTTATCTATGCAACAAGGGAGGGGTATAAGTGAGTGAACAACGCACAAATGCGAATACTAGCATAGTCGAAAAAAAGAAAGGCCCTCAAAAAACTATTGGCATTGTGGCTGTTATTCTGGCCGTTGTTGGAGCAGTCTTGTTCTTTATAGTTCGCGGAACACCAGCCACCGATATTATGTTTGTTGAAGACTCAATAGAAATAGTGACTGGTGACACCCATAAAATGGACTATGTGGTACTGCCAAACAATACGACAAACAAATCGGTTAAGTGGCAATCATCCAATCCATCCATCGCCAAAGTTAGCGAAAGTGGTGAGGTCATTGGCATTAGCGAAGGTGAAGCAGTAATAGCGGTGGCTACTTCTAATGGTAAGATTGATGAATGTTTGGTAACTGTTAAGCCAACCGCTTTTGATTATTTGAAGAAATTAGGTAGTTCAGCAGAAGGTTATACGGTTGGAAACTATCTTGCACCAAGTGGGGCTACTATTAGTATTGGAATTGCTTATCTTAGCGCTGAAGATGCTCTGTACATAATGAATACATCTGATGGAAAAGACCCCGCTACGATTGTCATACCAAGTTTACTTACTGGTGACTACGATGGCAGTTTGGAACGGACATACGGTAGCACAACCGTCCATACACTCTATTCCATAAATGCCGCAACATTAACTTCAAATACAGATATTGTTTCGTATTATTGCGATAGTAATAGCCGATGGAAAAATAACACTTGGGATGCCCCTGACAGCGATGCTGTTTATACAGCAAAGGTTCGAACTATGTTAACCAAAGTCTACCAAGAGGTACTTGAACCAAATGGATATACGTATGCTGATCTTGGGTTTGATTCATACAGCTAAATTGAACGAGGAGGGCCGGGATTGTTCCCGGCCCTCCTCTATTCCAAAGCGCACAGACCTAAAAAATCTATGCGCTTTTCCTCTTGGCTGTGTCAATAGGCTACACCCTAATGATACATCGAAACAGACCGCTTTTCTGTGTCACACGGATTTGTATTGTATTTTTGAAATATTTCAAATATTTTGCATATCCTATTGACATACTCCGCGCTTTGTGGTAGAATAGTAGCAGATACAGCAAAGGGGGCGCGGCTCATGCGGGTTGGCTATGTACGATGTTCCACCATCGAACAGAATGAAGCGCGGCAACTGAAAATGATGGAGGAACAGCAGGCCGAAAAGCTGTTTATTGACAAGGCCAGCGGCAAGAACACAGACCGGGCCGCGTTCAAGGAAATGATGGGCTTTGTCCGCGCCGGGGACATTGTGATTGTCGAGAGCATATCCCGCATTGCCCGGAATACCCGCGACCTCCTTTCCATCGTGTCAGACCTGACAGCGCGGCAAGTTGAATTTGTCAGCTTGAAAGAGAACATCGACACTACCACCCCGCAAGGGCGGTTCATGCTTACAGTGTTCGGCGCATTGGCTGAATTGGAGCGGGAGAACATTTTGGAGCGTCAGCGGGAGGGCATAGAGATAGCCAAAGGTGCGGGCAAGTACAAAGGCCGCAAGCCGCTAGACGTGGACGAAACACAATTCAAAAAGGTTTGCACACGTTGGAGGGCGGGAGAGATTACCGCCACCTCCGCCATGCAGGAGGTGGGGCTAAAGCCGAATACATTCTATCGGCGGGTGAAAGAAAAAGGCCTTTAGAGTCCCCTGCTGGTGGAATAAACTTTATTTTAGTGCATCTTATGTTGCTCCGCTGGTGGAGTAACTAAGAAATATAATACGACTTGTTAAAAATCGAAAAAGTGCTGATTTTCTTGGGTTTTGCTCCATCTTTGACGCTAAGGCCGGCATTGCCCTGACCGACACCTTCGTGAAGGTGGTCAGCTGGTACGACAACGAGATCGGCTACTCCAACAAGGTTCTGGAGCTCATCAAGCACATGTACAGCGTGGACCACAAGTAATTGCGCGAACCGCTCCTGCGCCATCAATAGAGAACCGCTCCCCCTCGAGGCATCTCGAGGGGGAGCGGTTTTTTCTCCCGCCGAAGGCTGATTCTCCCAGGTGGGCAAATCGTTCTGACAAATTCGGATAACAGGCGCGGTCAACGCCCGGACCGCGTCTGACCCCCCCCCCGTCGGGGATCCGGCGTCAGCCCTAGCCTCTGCTCCTGAACGCCCGCCAGTCGGCGACCGGGCCATGGAGCTCCACACCCGTACCCAGGCACTGGAAGTGCATCCTGCCGCAGCGGAGCTTCAGATCCTCCCTGGGGCGCAGCTCCAGCTGGTCGCTGCTGCCCTTGGTCTCGATCACAAGGTACGACATCTCTCCCCCCTCCTCCTCCACGCAGACCGCCCAATCGGGGCTGTAGCAGCCAGCCGGCGTGTCCACGGTGAAGGACCGGGGCAGCTTGAGGAACAGCTTTACGTCCGGGTCCCGGTCCAGCGCCAGGGCAAAGCGGCGCTCCACCGCGCTGTCGCAGATGATGTGGTCGTAGACGCTGTGCTCCACCGCCACGGCATTTCTGTCCAGGTTGGCGGTCAGCTCCTCCGCGTCAAAGACCGCCCGCGCCTGATAGACCTCGCCCTCCAGCCTCTGGTAGCGGATCCCATCCACAGCCAGGGACTGCCGCACCTGCCGGATGACGCCCGCCGCCTGCTCAATGAACATCTGGGGATTGTTCAGAAGGTCCTGGGCCCGGCCGCTGCGCCTGCATATCTCGTACACCGTGGACCGCTTGACCAGCGCCTGTTCCCCGATGGCCGCCAGCGCGTTGGGCAGAAGGATGCCGCTGTCCTCCACATCCATGGTCCGGATGCCCCGCTCGGTGTAGCTCACGCCCGGGCTGTCGATATGGATGCTGGCCGTCTGGGTCACGATCCGGGCCTTGGGAATGGGCTCCATCCGCGCCAGTCCCTGGGCGCTGCGGCGGATCAGCGCCGCCTCGTCGATCTCCACCCGGTACACCGTCTTCTGCCTGATCCTGTCCCAGAGCGCCAAAAACACCGGGGAGGCCAGCACGTCCTTTTTCAGCCGCACCCGCACGTCCCGGGCCCCGTCCCACACCGGCGGTCTCGCGTCCGCCCGGCGGATGGCCCGCTCCAGCTGGGGCCGCGCCCCCTCCAGCGCCCGGGGCAGCGCCAGGGTCCCGGACTGGAGGGCCGCCCTCATGGCGTCCGTGATCCTGCCGGACCCGGTGATATACCCCTTCCGCTCGAAGTGGGCCAGCAGCGCCCGGGCGTCCTCATAGGTGACCGATTTCTCCTGCCGGACCTCCGCCGTATAGGTGAGGGCGGCAAGGGCGGCAGCGGGGGGCTCCCCCTGCTCTCTCACCATGGCCGCCACCCGCTCCCGGACCGCCTCCAGCTCCCTGGGCAGGGCGTTGTCCCCTTGGGGAGAGACGGCCTTGGCCAGGACCAGCCGGGCCTGCTCCTCGCTCAGGGGCCTCTCCACGGTCTCCGTCTCCGTATAGGCCAGGCCGCTGAACAGGTCCAGCTGCAAAATGCCGAACCTGACGCCGGTCTCCTCCTCCATCTCCCGCTGGAGAGCGCCGGCAAACTCGGCAAAGCTCTCGTTGGCCATGACGTGGAGGAGGTTGATGTTCCGGTCCTCGATCCGCTCCCCGTTCTGGTCCACGCAGAGCCGCAGGCCGCGTCCAATCTTCTGCCGGGCCGTCAGGACGCTCTTCTGGTCCATCAGCGTGCAGACCTGGAACACATTGGGGTTATCCCACCCCTCCTTCAGCGCGGAGTGGGAGAAGATGAACCGCAGAGGGCAGGCAAAGGACAGCAGCCACTCCTTGTCCCGCATGATGGTGCTGTAGGCGTCGGAGTCGTCCCGGGTGTCGCCCCGGGTGTTCTTGTAGTTGCCCCTCCTGTCCTGGGAGAAATAGCCGTCATGGACTGCGGCGGCCTCCGCCGGAAAGCGCTCCCGCAGGGGCGCGTACCTGGGCAGGGCCAGCAGCTGGCCGTACAGCTCCTCAAACATCCGGGCGTAGATCCCCTTGCCGCCGTCCTCGCTCCGGTACTTCTTCACCTCGTCAATAAAGAACAGGGACAGCACCTTGATCCCCTTCTCCGTGTACCGCAGCTCCTTGTCCAGGTGAGCCTCAATGGTCCGGCGAATCTGAGCCCGTTTGACCAGATTCTCGTCCACGTCGCCAATGGCCCTGCCCAGGGGCAGCGCCTCGGTGTTGGCAAACTCGATCTGCTCCATACCAGGGGTGCAGTCGATCCCCGACAGCACATAGCCCTCGTACAGCTCCCGCCCCCCGGACAGCCTGCACAAATCCGTCCCCTGCCGGACATTCCTTGCCCGGCGGGAGACGCGGCCGTTTTTGCCCTTGATGTCCAGCTCCACCCGGGCCTGGAAGCCCTTCTCCCGGGAGACGGACAGCAGCCGGATATAGGGCCGGTTGAACCCGTCGGCCACCTGGTTGGAGGACACGCAGATCTGCTTGACCAGCCCCATCTGGCAGGCGTCCACCGGGGTCAGGCGGTAGAGCAGGTTCACCTTCTTCCGGTGGGTGGCGGAGTACCGGAGCACGCACAGGGGGTTGAGGGCCGCGACGGCGTCCCTGGCCTTCTGCGTGTTGTCCACGCTCTGGGGCTCGTCAATGACGACAACCGGGCGGGTATCCTGGATGTAGCGAATGGCCGCGGCGCCGTTAAGCCGGTCCTGCTGCTGGTTGATGACGTTCTCCGCCTTGCGGAAGGCGTCAATGTTGATAATCATGATCTCAATGCCGCTGCTGGTGGCGAACTGGCGCACGTCGGAGAGCTTGGCGGACTGGTAGATAAAATACCGGCAGGGGGTGTTCTCGTAGAGGGCGGCAAAGTGCTCCCGGGTGATCTGTAAAGACTTGTACACGCCCTCCCGGACGGCGATGGACGGCACGACAATGATGAACTTGGTAAAGCCGTACTGCCTGTGCAGCTCAAAGATTGTCTTGGTGTAGACGTAGGTCTTGCCGGTGCCGGTCTCCATCTCAATGGAGAACTGATTGCCGGACAGATCGTCGGTCTGGGGCAGATTATTCCGCCTCTGGACCGCCCGCATGTTGGCCAGCAGGGCCGAGGCGCTGATTTGCAGGGCGTTTCCAACGCCGTACTCCGTCTGCATGGCTGTCTGGCCGCTGCCGCGCTCCAGGTCGAAGGCGGCGGCGGTCCGCCGCTGCCCCTCAAAGAGGGAACAGACCGCGTCAACGGCGGCGGTCTGAAAGTCCTGATGCTTGAATTTGAGTTTCATAGCGTTTTACTCTTCAGTACGGGGCTTATGAATAAAAGAAAAGTTGACAAACCCATGGGCACGGTTACGCCACTGGATTTATCAACTGATCATGGCGCAGCGGGTGGGATTCGAACCCACGTGGGATTGCTCCCAAACTGATTTCGAGTCAGCCCCGTTATGACCACTTCGATACCGCTGCGTGTCTGGCTCTGCCGCACAGCCCGCCGGCGCTTGACAGAACATCTATAATAATACCGCAAAAGCGAAAAAAGTCAAGTCTGTTTGCCGATTTTTCGGAGCAGGTCCTGCAAAATACGGAGAAGGCCGTTATTCGGATATGACCGCCGCGGTTTCTGCAAAATCCGGTTGATGCACTAACCGGCGTGTGCTATAATCAGTTCGGCAAATACGAATCTGGAGGTGCGGGACTGATGAGGAAATACAAAATTGCTGCATGGCTCATGATCGTGCATGGGGGGATCATGGAACTCGGCGGAGCTCTCTGCATGATACCGGCTCTCCTTGTGAAAACTGACCAATTGGATATTAGCCAATATTTTCAATTCAAGCTCCCATATTTTCAGGATAATCTCTATATGATGATGGTTATGGGCGCAATATATGGAGTTCTCAGACTCTTTGGCGCAATTGGCCTGCTGCGAAACAGACTGTGGGGACTCGTATTGTCCGCGATCAACTGTGTGATTACCATTGCCTTGATGATGTTTTTACTGCCTGCCGGGGTGATGGATGGAATCCTTGCGGGAGCCGCTTTGATCCTGATCCTGACGCAGTATTTTGGGGATCGGAAAATCATTGAATAGAGGCCCCGTCTCCAGCCTGCCGGGCCGCCTGCAAGGGGAAGCTGCGCTCTTTTTTAGATATTTTGACGAATCCTTTTGTCAGCCGGCACTGAGCGGCCCTAAGATTCCTCCCCCGTTCTTGACAACGGCCCCGGTTTTCCCTATAATTGAGAGGTCCGGACCCTGTCCGGAGCATTCGTAAGAGAAGCATGAGTCGATTGCTTTGCCCCGCGACTGTTCAAATAAAAGGAAAGGAAGATTTGCATGATCTATTCTACCGAAGTTCAGCACATGTGCCCCGTCGCCAAGGGCGCATACCACGGCCCCGCCCCCATCCCCGAGGAGGGCAAGTGGGTCCAGGCCAAGGAGATCAAGGACATCTCCGGCCTCACCCACGGCGTGGGCTGGTGCGCTCCCCAGCAGGGCGCGTGCAAGCTCACCCTCAACGTCAAGGAGGGCGTCATCCAGGAGGCCCTGGTGGAGACCCTGGGCTGCTCCGGCATGACCCACTCCGCCGCCATGGCCAGCGAGATCCTCATCGGCAAGACCATTCTGGAGGCTCTGAACACCGATCTGGTGTGCGACGCCATCAACACCGCCATGCGGGAGCTGTTCCTCCAGATCGTCTATGGCCGCACTCAGTCCGCTTTCTCCGAGGGCGGTCTGGCCGTGGGCGCCAGCCTGGAGGACCTGGGCAAGGGCCTGAGGAGCCAGGTGGGCACCATGTTCGCCACCCACTCCAAGGGCCCCCGCTACCTGGAGATGGCCGAGGGCTACTGCACCCGCATGGCCCTGAACAAGGACGACGAGGTCATCGGCTACGAGTTCGTGAACCTGGGCAAGATGATGGACTTCATCAAGAAGGGCGACGACGCCAACACCGCCCTGGAGAAGGCCAAGGGACACTACGGTCAGTTTGACGCCGCTGTCAAGTATATTGACCCCCGGCACGAATAAGAGAGGAGGACAAAAATAATGGCTCTGTTTGAAAGCTACGAGAGAAGAATCGACAAGATCAGCGGCGTCCTCGCTCAGTACGGCATCAAGGATGTGGAGGAGTGCCGCAAGATCTGCCAGGACAAGGGCTTTGATCCCTATGAGATCGTCAAGGGCATCCAGCCCATCTGCTTTGAGAACGCCTGCTGGGCCTACTTGGTGGGCGCGGCCATCGCGCTGAAGAAGAACGTCCAGACCGCCGCCGAGGCTGCCACGGCCATCGGCGAGGGCCTGCAGGCCTTCTGCATCGACGGCAGCGTGGCCGACGACCGCAAGGTGGGCCTGGGCCACGGCAACCTGGGCGCCATGCTCCTGAGCGACGAGAGCAAGTGCTTCGCCTTCCTGGCGGGCCACGAGTCCTTCGCCGCCGCCGAGGGCGCCATCGGCATTGTCAAGAACGCCAACAAGGCCCGCAAGGAGCCCCTGCGGGTCATCCTCAACGGCCTGGGCAAGGACGCCGCCCAGATCATCAGCCGCATCAACGGCTTCACCTATGTCCAGACCCAGTTCGACTACGGCTCCGGCAAGGTGAACGTGGTCAAGGAGATCCGCTACAGCGAGGGCGAGCGGGCCAACGTGCGCTGCTACGGCGCGGACGACGTCCGGGAGGGCGTGGCCATCATGCACCTGGAGGGCGTGGACGTGTCCATCACCGGCAACTCCACTAACCCCACCCGGTTCCAGCACCCTGTGGCGGGCACCTACAAGAAGGAGTGCGTGGAGCAGGGCAAGAAGTACTTCTCCGTGGCCTCCGGCGGCGGCACGGGCCGCACCCTTCACCCGGACAACATGGCCGCCGGCCCCGCCAGCTACGGCATGACCGACACCATGGGCCGGATGCACTCTGACGCCCAGTTCGCCGGTTCCAGCTCCGTGCCCGCCCACGTGGAGATGATGGGCTTCCTCGGCATGGGCAACAACCCCATGGTGGGCGCTACCGTGGCTGTGGCCGTGGCGGTTGCCGAGAGCCTGAAGTAAGAGAGCTCCCCCGGTCTCCTGCCGGAAGCGCCGGCAGACGCAGGGATTGAATCAAAACAGGAATCACGTCACCTGGCGGATACGCCGTGATGTGATTCCTGTTTTTTGCTGGGGGCATGATACTGCCCCCATGCCGGCTCCACATCCCCCTTGACTTTAGTACGAAATCGTACTATAATGCCTTTCACATCACTAAGTACGAATCCGTACCATCAAGGAGGACTCCTATGGACAGATACCGCGCCTGGAGCCGGCGGCTGATGGCCGCCTTCAGCGCCGCAGACGGCGCATATTACCGCTGGGCAAAGCGTACCCATGTCACCTGGCACGTCCTGGATCTGCTCTACGCCCTGGACGACGGCCTGCCCCACTCCCAGAAGCAGATCTGCGAAACCTGGGGATTCCCAAAGACTTCTGTAAACACCGCCGTCAAGGCCTGCCGGACGGCGGGCTACGTCACCCTGGAGGCCATGCCGGACCAGCCCCGCCAGCGTCAGATCTGTCTGACCGAGGCGGGACGGGCCTGCGCAGAGGAGGCCCTGGGCGAGCTCTGCGCGGCTGAGGACCGGGCCATGGAGGAGACAGTGGCCCGGTTCGGCCCCGCCTTCGTGGAGGCGGCGGAGTTCTTCTTCTCCCGGTTCCGGGAGGCCATTGACGAAAACCTGTCTGAGAGAGAGGAGGTCTCTTCACCGTGAGGATCCAGCTGTCCGATCATTTTACCTACCGCAAGCTGCTGCGCTTCACCCTGCCGTCTATTGTGATGATGATTTTTACATCCATCTACGGCGTGGTGGACGGCATGTTCGTCTCTAACTTCGTTGGCAAGACCCCCTTTGCCGCAGTCAACCTGATCTATCCCGTGCTGATGATCCTGGGCGCACTGGGCTTCATGGTGGGCACCGGCGGCGCGGCCATCGTGGCCAAGACTCTGGGGGAGGGGAAGCCGGCGCTGGCCAACCAGTACTTCACCCTGCTGGTGCTGTCGGCGGCCGCGGGCGGCGGGGTCGTCTCCCTGCTGGGCCTCCTGTTCATCCGGCCGGTGTCCGCTGCCCTGGGGGCGGAGGGGGCCATGCTGGAGCACTGTGTGCTGTACGCCCGGATCATCCTGGCCGCCAATCCCTTCTTCATCCTGCAAAACGTGTTTCAGTCCTTTTTTGTGGCCGCAGAGAAGCCCAAGCTGGGCCTGGGTGTCACCGTGGGGGCGGGGCTGACCAACATTGCCCTGGACGCGCTGCTGGTGGCGGTGTTCCCCCTGGGGCTGGCCGGCGCGGCCATCGCCACAGCCATGAGCCAGGTGGTGGGCGGGCTGGCGCCGGTGCTCTATTTTGCCCGGAAAAACGGGAGCCTCCTGCGCCTGACCAGAACCCGGTTCTACGGCCGGATCCTGGCCAAGACCTGCGCCAACGGCTCCTCAGAGCTGATGAGCAACATCTCCTCCTCCCTGGTGAGCATTCTCTACAACTTCCAGCTCATGCGTCTGGCCGGGGAGGACGGCGTGGCGGCCTACGGGGTGGTCATGTATCTGGCCTTTGTCTTCGCGGCCATCTTCATCGGCTACTCTGTGGGCAGCGCACCCATCATCAGCTACCACTACGGCGCGGGAAACAACCGGGAGCTGGGGGGCCTGCTGCGAAAGAGCACGGTCCTGTGCGCCATCGGCGGCGCGGCCATGGCGGGGCTCTCCGCCCTGGCGGCGGCGCCCCTGGGGCGGATCTTTGTGGGTTATGACCCGGACCTGCTGGCGCTGACGGTCCGGGGCCTGCGGCTGTTCGCCCTGTCCTTCCTGTTCTCGGGGCTGAACATCTTTGGCTCCGCCTTCTTCACCGCCCTCAACAACGGCCTGATCTCCGCCCTGATCTCCTTCCTGCGCACGCTGGTGTTCCAGTGCGGCAGCGTGGCGCTCCTGCCTCTTGCGCTGGGGGTGGACGGCATCTGGCTGTCGGTGGCGGCGGCGGAGCTGGCCGCCCTGGTCCTGACGGGGGTCTTTCTGGCGGTCAACCGGCGGACCTACCGATATTGACTATATCCGCCGCCGTCACCCGCACCCGCAGCAGGCGCATCTGGAGGGTCTGCCCCTCCCGCTGGGGGGAGAGCAGATCGTTGTACTCCACAAAGCAGCCCCCCTCCGGCCCCAGGCCCTCCCGGGCGGCGTATTCCCGCAGCCGGACCGCCTGCCTGCCCTCCTGGGGGCCCGCCTTTGACAGCTCGCACAGGCACAGATATGTCCCCCCGGGGATCAGCAGCTCCCCGTCCTCCCGCCTCTGGTAGAGGAACTGCCCGTCCTCCTGGACGCACAGCCCGGTGCGGAGACCGTCGGTAATGTAGTTCACCACAACGCAGGCGGGCCTGTCCCGCTCCAGATCCATCAGCTTTGCCGCCCGCAGAGGCGGCCAGTCCAGAAGCTGGCAGCCCCTGCCGCACAGGGACTGAAAGAGCCTGTTGTCTGAGAGCGTCTCCCTCAGCAGCGCCTTTCTGCGCCGGAGCTGCTCCATGAGCTGGTCCGCCCGGTCCAGCTGCGCCGCCAGCAGGCTGTTGAGCTTCTCCCCGTCGCCGCACTGGAGATAGGCCTTGATCTCGCGGAGAGACAGCCCCATATCCCGCAGCGCCGCGATCACCGCCAGCCGATCCAGCTGGGGGAGGGTGTAGTAGCGGTAGCCGTTCTCCCCCACCGCGGCGGGCTGGAACAGCCCCAGCTCGTCGTAGTATTGCAGCGTCTTGCGGCTGGTCCTGGCAATTTGGGCAAATTCTGTGATCTGAAAAAATTTTTCCTCCATGGCCACGTCTCCCTCTTGACTGTCCGGTTACCGGACAGTTTATGATGGGAGTATATCACAGCTGGAGCTGACATACAAGGAGGCGCGACATGAGAGAGGAAAACCAATCGGCGCTGCTGACCGGCCCGGTTCGGGGGGCGCTGGTGCGCTTCGCCGTACCGATCATTCTGAGCATGGTGACCACCCAGCTCTACACGGTGGCGGACGCCATGATCGTGGGCCTGTGCCTGGACGCCAGCGCCCTGGCGGCGGTGTCCAACGGGACCACGGTGCTGATGCTGTTCCTGTTCGTATCCGGCGGGCTGGAGCTGGGGGGCAACCTGCTGGCGGCGGCCAACCGCCCCAAGACGGACCAAGAGGGCATGAGCCGGCTGGTCTACAACATCCTGTTTGTGGACCTGGCGGCCAGCCTTCTCATGCTGGCGCTGGGCTTCTGGGGGATGGACCGGCTGCTGGAGGCCATCCGCACGCCGTCGGAGATCCTCTCCGGCGCGGCGCTCTACGGGCGGATCTACCTGCTGGGCCTGCCCTTCCTGATGCTCTACGATCTGGCCCGGCAGCTGCTCATCGGCTGCGGGGAGTCAAAGATCCCTCTCAGGGCTGTGGCGGTTACCTCGGCGCTGAACATCTGCCTGGATCTGATCCTGGTGGGCCCCATGGGGGTGGCGGGAGCGGCCCTGGCCACCGCGCTGTCCCAGGCGGCCGGGTGCGCATATATGCTCCGCTGTCTCCGGAGGACCCTGCTGGCGGGCCGGTTTCGCCTGTCCATGCTCCAGTGGGCGTGGTTTGTGGAGATCATGCGCCTCTCTCTGCCCAACACAGTCCAGCAGTCCGCAGGCACGGCCATCACCGTGGTGCGCCAGAGCCTGCTGGGTCCCCTGGGCGTGGCGGCTATTGCCGGATTCTCCAGCACGGGGAAGATCTCCCTGCTGCTGCTCATGCCGGTGTTCAGCCTGATGCAGTCCCTGGTGGTGTTCATCGCCCAGAACCGGGCTGTGGGGCAGCTGGACCGGGCGGAGGAGGGCGTCCGGGAGGCGCGGCGGATTCTGCTGTGCTACACGGCCCTGGTGACGGCGGTGTGCGCCCTGGGGAGCCGGTTTCTGCTGGGCCTGTTTACCTGGGACCAGGAGGCCGTCCTGTACGGCGCGCTGCTGCTGAGCCGGGAGTGCTGGAGCTACCCCCTCACCAACCTGCGCCACCTCCAGGAGGCCCGCCTGCGGGGAGAGCAGCAGATGGGGCGGTATCTCACGTCTAATATGGCGGTGATCGCCATGAACATGGCCGGGTGCCTGCTGCTGGTACCCCGCCTGGGGTTCCCCGGCTTCTACTGGACAGTCTACCTCTCCGCCCCTCTGGGGCTAGTACTGTCCGCAGCGCTGGCGCGGCGGGGCGGACTGCGTCGCCAGCCCCTTTCTTGACGGGGATATGTTAAATTGTTCTTCCCGCGTGCATGCCGGAGGAAAACTGTCAGGCCGGACGCACGTCTGCGGGCGCGAAGCAAGGGCTTTGGAGACGCACTGACCCCCGGATCCTCATATGGGAATCCGGGGGCAGCTCTTATCTTCGGAAATTCATGTTTAATTTTCGATAGTAGTTTATGAAGTTCTTATCAAGGGTATTGGAGATCTCCTCAGCGGACTGAGGCGAAAATTGACGCCGCCACGTCCCATAGTCAAAGACGTCGCTGTACTCATTCTGCTCCGACACTCTGAATTCCTGATAGGGGAACAGTTTCTCCTCCTCATAAACGACGCCTTGGGCCACATCGTCAAGCAGGCTCTGCCGCATATTATACAAGGAAAAAAAGTACTCCACATCCCACAGCATCAGCATGTATTCGTCAACAGCCATGGCTTCGCAGTCCACGCCAACCGCCCCCAGCGCCTTGATGAAGCTGCTGTAGTGGCAGAGCTCCCTGGCAAGGTATATTTTATAGAATAGCTCTAAGGCATGGACATCGGTTTTGAGGTTTACAAAGGAGGGGTTGTCCTTTTCCGCATCCTCCTTTAGCCTCTTCTGAATAATGGCGGAAATCTTCTCTACCTCTTCCGTATTAACATTTTTGGAGAGAAACTGACGCTCCGCCACAGCCGCAGAGGCAAGCTCCAGCTCGCCGAACATCTGGACAAGCTGGCCGTCCAGGCTTTCCAGGGTCTGCTCCATCTGGAGGCTGTCCGCGCCCATATCCTGATACAGCGTATCTATCGTGATTTCCGGAACTTCCGGGACAAAGAACGCCGCCACCTTTTTTCCGTAAGCTGCGGGAGAGCCTGCCGCGACAACAGACCAGATCAGAGTGACCGCGAAGAGACCGCCGGCGGTCCAGAGAAACCCCCTCCAAACGGTAATATTGGGAATCAGGTCCCTGCCAAAATATAGAATCACCCCGCACACACCGCACACCAGAAGCAACAGCTTAGCTCCCAGATTCGGCGCGGCCTGGGCCAGAATACCAATCAAAATAACCGCCAGCGCGGAGAAAATAATTTGCAAGTGCTTTTTATCTGCTGTCTGCATGATCTACGCCCCCCTTTTCCTCAAAGCTCCGCTCTGGAGAAGTTTAAGAGAAAACACCTGTAGTAGTGCATAATGTGCTCGTTAAAACGCTCCTCCATCTTCTGTGCGGTCATATTTTCATAGCCAAAATTCCAATCTCCGTAGTCAAACAGGTCACTGTATTCGTTCATATCATCCATTTTGTGGTTATTGAAATGCAGCTCTTTTTTCGTGTAAAAGGTATTTGGTCCCCAATCCTCCTCCAGCTCTTTTTTCATGGAATACAGATTATAGAGATTTTCCACGTCCCAAACCAGCAGGGTGTACTCATCTATCCCCAGACCCTGACAATCAATTCCGTATGCTTCAAAGGCTGTAATCATACTGCTGTAATGCCAGATCTCGCTATAAAGACGCATTTTATAAAACAACATCACAGCATCGCGATCCGTTTTGATCGTGGAAAAAGAGTTTTCAATGACCTCCTTATCCTCTTCCATTTTATCCAACACCGCCTGAACCTCATCCGGATCACTTGATGTGGATAAAAGGGCTTGGGGATGAAGCGTTTCGGACAATTCGCCAGCGGCTTGTGACGCTCTAGTCATATCATCCATGAGTTTTTCCAGTGATGCGTCTCGCCCAATCCGGTTCTCCCAATACAGCTCTTCCGGCGACGGTGTCTCCTCCGGTTCGCCCTGGGGCTGTCCCTTGATCCACTCCAGCGCCTGTGACGGAAACTCCGGAGAAATCGCGCATACCATCAGCGAGAGTATCAGTCCGGCGCTCAAAACACTGGAGGCATACTGCATGGCGCGGCTCCCCTTCTCCTGGCCCATAAAAAAGAGAACAATGCAGATGATAACCAGAAGAATAAATACCAGCTTTGCTATGGGACTTGGCAGCAATTCCGATAGAACCAACGACAACAGTCCAACAATACAGGATATAATCAATTCTGCATGCTTTTGCATAGGACATCCCCCGTTTCAAAATTTCTCCCCATAAGTGCGTGTGCTTTTTGTCAAACACTGTCTAAAATTATACCAAAATTTCCC
The DNA here is from genome assembly GCA_947365965.1 of uncultured Clostridia bacterium. Lineage (GTDB taxonomy): Bacteria > Bacillota > Clostridia > Oscillospirales > Oscillospiraceae > Pelethomonas. The sequence continues at coordinate 17,758 of CANAZG010000011.1, read as the reverse complement.
TCTCATTACAACTGTATTTTTCGGTCACAACGTGCAGCCTGCCCATCGAGCGCCCGCCCTGCCCATCACCCCCATCCTACAATTTAAGAACGGCGATCTGCTCCGCTCCGTCCCACTCCCCGGTTTCCACAAAGCCGAAGCTGGCGTACAGCGCTCTGGCCACGGCATTATCCGGCTCATAGGACAGCCAGCAGCAGTCCGCCTTGCCGCAGGGCGCGGTCCGGATAAACGCCAGCGCAAGGGCCACCGCCTCCCGCCCATACCCCCGGCGCTGGTACTTCTCGTCAATCATCAGCCGCCAGAGGGTATAGTTGCTCTTCGCAATGGCCGGCGCGTCCTCCCAGCAGGCGTCGGTATCGTAGCCAATCATCAGGAAACCGACAGGCGCATCGCCCTCATAGACGCCAAAGGGGAAGGCATGGCCGCCGCCGGTGACGGCGGTGTACGCCTCGATGATGCTGACATCGTTTCCCGCCACAAAGTCCCTCTGCTCCTGCCGGACCCGCAGCTTCAAAATGTCCCACACATTTCTTCCCGTAACCTTTTCCAAACGCAGCATGGTTTTTCTCCTCTCTGAAAAATGCCCTCCCGCCGCGTTGCGCGCCGGGGGGCACTTCTTTTTCTGACCATTCAGCTGAGCTTCTCGCTGTTGAGGAACTTCCCCCTGAAAACCGTGATGAGCAGAATCTTCAGATCAAACAGCAGACTCCAATTTTCAATATAATAGAGATCGTGCTGGATCCGGTCCTCAATGGACGTGTCCCCCCGCAGGTCGTTCACCTGGGCCCAGCCTGTGATCCCCGGACGAACCTGGTGCTTGACCATGTACAGTGGGATGTCCTCCCGGAACTGCTCCACGTAATAGGGGATCTCCGGCCGGGGCCCCACCAGACTCATGTCCCCCTTGAGCACGTTGAAGAACTGGGGAAACTCGTCCAAGGAGCACTTGCGGAGAAAGGCCCCGAAGGCCGTCTTCCGGCTGTCGTGGTCCCCGGTCCAGTGGGTGTCCTGCTCATTGTTGACCCGCATGGACCGGAACTTGTACATATAGAAGGTCTTTTTATTCAGTCCCACCCGCTTCTGCTTGAAGATGACAGGACCCGGGGAGCTCAGCCGCACCCCGATGGCGCAGACCAGCATGACCGGCGAGGTGAGCAGGATGAGCAGCAGGGAGCCGGCCACATCCATGGCCCGCTTGCAGAAGGCGTTGGCCCAGTTGTCCAGGGGGATACGCCGGATGTTCATCAGGGGGATGCCCTTGAGGTTGTCGAACTGGGGATGGGCGGACATGTACTCCGCGTAGATGGGGATAATGGACAGCTTGGTGCCCGACTTCTCACAGGCGCTGATGATCTGGGGTGTGCGGCAGTAGTCCTCCAGCTCCACGGCGGACACCACCTCGTCCGGGTGGTACTTCTCCAGCATGGCCTCCAGATTGTCAAAATTCCCCAGATAGGTCAGGCTCTGGCCCTTCATCCGCTGGGAGGCGATGTGGCCGATGGGGTGGAAGCCCAGCTCCTTGGAGGTGCGGATGGTGCGCAGGTAGTTCTGGGCCGCGCTGCCGCTGCCCAGGATGAGCACATGCTTGAGATTGTACCCCTCCTGACGGAAGAAGTGAAGGAGCTTCCGCAGCAGCACCCGCTTGCAGGTGAGGACGCCCGCGCTGAGCAGGAAGAAGATGGCCAGGGTCCCACGGGAGTAGTGCTCGTCGTGCTGGACAAACAGTCCGCTGAGCAGCACCAGCATCATCAGGCCGTTGGCGCACCAGAGCCGTGGCAGCTCCCGGCGCAGGGGGATGGTGCGGTAGGAGCGGTAGAGCTCCATGGCCCCGTAGATGAACAGCTGGGCCCCGGTGAGAAAGATATCCAGGGCCATGTAACGGCTCAAAGGCACCGTGATAACCCCGCCGGGCAGGACAAAAAACCGGATCCAAAAGGCCGCCGGCAGGGAGAGGAACACAATCACCCCGTCGCTGAACACGTTCAGTCCATTGAGCAGCCGCTGATTTTCTCTTATCATCGGCGCTCCTCTAGCCGCCCATGCGGGCGATAAACGCCAGATTGGCCTCCGTCAGGGCCACGCCGCCCATGTTCCGGGCGTTCCAGTCCTCCAGGAGCCCGGCAATGCGGACCACGCCGGCGCGGAAGACCTCCGAGTCCGTCTCATACCCCTCCAGGAGGGAGAAGGCGGTCTGCCATGCGTTCTGGTCCGAGGAGACGTAGTCCACGTATTTCTCCACCATCTCCAGGCCCAGCTCCGTACGGCCTGTGGAGAAGTAGTACTCCGCCAGATAGATGGGCACGGTGTTGGAGTCCACCTGGGCCAGACGGGCCGCGTAGACATCCGCCTGCTGGCGGATGGTCTCGTCCGTCTCCACCGTGAGGGTGCTGTTGACGTAGCCCAGCATGTAGTCCGCCCACTCGAACCTGTCCATGGACACCGCCCGGTCCAGGTCCGAGAAGGAGGAGGCGTGGGAGGCCAGCCGCTGGGCGGACATGTTCCCCGAGAGCATGACGCCGAAGACGATCAGCAGGGCGGGAATGGCCGCCAGAACGCCGTTTTTCGCCATGCCGCCCAGCTCCGGCAGGGGGATGGCGTCCCCGCAGCAGAGGTTGATGAGGGCGATCACGCCGAAGGCGATGGGCAGGTAGGCGTAGGTGGAGAAGGTGACCTCCGTGACCGCGTGGCCGGCCATGAAGACCAGGGCCGCGCCCAGAGCTGGGATGAGGGGGTTCTCCCGCTTCCGGGCAAACCACACCGCCGCCCCGGAGGAGGCCAGCAGGCCGATGAACAGGACAAAGCCCACCGCGCCGGTCTCCACCAGGACCTGGATATAGTGGTTGTGGGCATACTTGGTCTCATAGTAGAAGCTCTGGACGCTCTTCACGCCGTTCTCAAAGGCCCCCAGGCCCAGGCCGATCACCGGACTGCGGCCGAAGAGCTTCATGCCGTCGGAGAAGAAGACAAAGCGCTGGATGGCGTTTTGGTTGGCCCACAGACCCTGGAGACGGTTGGCGATAAAGCCGGGCAGCAGCTTGTAGCCCAGGGGGACATCACAGCTGCCGGCCCCGCCGGCGCAGGCGGCGCTCTCCAGCCGTGCCTCGCTGTTGGCGGTAAAGTTGAAGTAGACCACCAGACTGTCCTCCGGCACGGAGAAGGAGGCCCCGGCCAGGGGACCCTGGTAGAGGGGGGTGCTGGTGTGCATCATGGTCTCCTGCTGGTTCTGGCTCTCGATGAATACCGACACATCGCCCTCCGCCTCCGTCTCCAGGGCGTAGTCGCCGGGCTCCGGGTAGGCGGCCCGGCGCAGGGACTGACCGGGCTGGAGGCTGGCGCCGCCGGTAAGGTTGTAGGCCGCCAGGGCGAAGAGGGCCACGGCGGCCAGGATCACGCCGGTGAGGACCAGGGCCATCCGGCTGCGGCCGGAGAGCTTGTCCGCCAGGGGGCGGCACAGGCGGTCCAGTAGGCACAGCAGGGTCGCCCCTGCGACGACGCACAGCAGGGGCACCGGCCGGAATCCGGTCCAGGCGGTGAAGGAGGTCAGGGAGATGAGGAAGGCTGCGGCCACGCTGAGGATCAGGGTCTCCACCATGAGCAGCAGCAGCTGGGCCCGGCGCTCCGGGCGCTCCAGCAGCAGGTAGACGAGGAAGGCCAGGGCGATCATGCCGCTGGCGCCCATGCTGAAGGCCAGCAGGAAGGACAGGGCGTTGATGTACAGGCAGACCAGATGGACGATCCGCTCCCGCCCTGTGGAGGAGATAACCAGCCCCAGGCTCAGGAGGGTGCCCAGGCCCACGCAGCCGGCGAACACGTTGGGGTTGGTGAACAGGGAGGTCATGCGCACCCCCTCCTCCACCGCGCTCAGGTTGGCGTAGTCCGGGGTGAACAGGCCCAGCAGGCCCAGGACGGGGGCGCTGATGATCCGGGTGGAGAGCAGGTCAATGCTCACCAGCCCCGCCAGGGCGGAGAAGCCGGAGAGGATCGCCGCGCCCCGGCGGCCCGTGCACTGGTCCTCCCGGTCCCTCATGGTCAGCAGCAGCAGGGCCAGACAGAATGCGGCCAGGGGCTTGAGGAACTCGTAGAGGGCGAACTTCCCGCTTCTGGCGTAGAAGGTGGAAAGGCCGTCCATGAGCACTACCAGCGCAAGGACAAGAAGCGGCAGGTGCAGCCGCTCCCGCAGGCGGCGGAAGAACACCGCCGCCGCGCCCACGGCCAGGGCCAGCAGAAGCAGGACCGCCGGCTTGACGGTGCTGGAGGAGGTCAGGCAGACCAGGAGAAAGTACAACGCCGCCAGAACAGGGACAGACACCTTCTGCCAGACGGCGGGCGCGCCCAGAACATGGGCGCTCTTCTTGCGGTATTTGGACATAACGTATCACCTCATAGAGCAGTGTACTCGAACGCGGTTGCTCCGGAACCGGCGGCCCGCGAAGATGCGCGCTTGTGTCGAGCTTATTTGATTATAGTAACATCTTTGGGGGATTTGTCAAGGGCGTTGCGGAAAGAAGAGAGGGCGGGCGGCCGGATTGGCAAGCACCCCGGGCCGGAGCGGCAGAGAATACACGGTGCTTAAGCGGTCCCACTGGCAAATGGTCGGACCGGCCGCCGCAGACACGAGGAGTTTTTAATAAATTTACATGCACTTACTCCGGATGAACGCTTGACAAACGGATCTTTGTGGTGTAAACTATGTTAGTCTTTTGGCACTGCTCAGCGTTTTGCTAGTATAGCTCAGTCGGTAGAGCGACGCACTCGTAATGCGTAGGTCGCCAGTTCGAATCTGGCTACTAGCTCCAAGAACCGCAGGAAATTACGTTCCTGCGGTTCTTTTTTGTTTCCATCCACTCTCCCGCATAAAAGTGGGCCCCTCCCTGTTGAATATACCCAGAACATCCGGTATAATAGGAGAAGATTCCGTACACTCTGCCCGGCGGACCGAAAAGGAGAGACGACATGGCCACATTTACAGTCAACGGCAGGACCGTAACTGCCGATCACAACCAGAAACTGATCCGCTTCCTGCGGGACGAGCTGCGCCTGACCTCTGTGAAGGACGGGTGCAGCGAGGGGGCCTGCGGCACCTGCACCATCCTGCTGGACGGAAAGGCCGTCCGGGCCTGCGTGCTCACCACGGACAAGCTGGAGGGCAAATCAGTCCTCACTGTGGAGGGGCTCAGCGAATTTGAGAAGCAGGCCTACACCTACGGCTTCGGGGAGGCGGGGGCGGTCCAGTGCGGCTTCTGTATCCCCGGCATGGTGATGGCCGCCAAGGGCCTGCTGGACCAGAACCCGGACCCCACGGAGGCGGAGATCCGCCGCGCCCTGCGCACCAACATCTGCCGCTGCACCGGGTATGTGAAGATCATTGAGGGCGTGCGCCTGACGGCGGCCATTCTCCGCCAGGGGCGGCTGCCGGAGCAAAAACGCTCCTGGGCCCTGGGGGCCCGGGTCCACCGGGTGGACACGGCGGAGAAGGTCCGGGGCGAGGGCCTCTACCCGGACGATATCTACATGGAGGGTATGCTCTACGCCTCCGCGGTCCGCTCCGCCCACCCCCGGGCCATTGTCCGGGCCATCCACACCGAGGAGGCCAGGTCCCTGCCCGGGGTGGCGGGGGTGTTCACCGCCGCCGACATCCCGGGACAGAACAAGGTGGGCCACCTGGTGAAGGACTGGGACACCATGATCCCCGTGGGCAGCGCCACCCACTACCTGGGGGACGCCATCTGCCTCGTTGTGGCCGAGAGCCAGGAGATCCTGGAGAAGGCCAAGCGGATGGTCCAGGTGGAGTACGAGGTCCTGCGCCCCGTCCGCTCCCCCCAGGAGGCCATGGCCCACGACGCGCCCCTGGTCCACTCCTCCGGCAATTTGCTGGCCCACAAACACATCCAGCGGGGCAACGCCGCCCTGGCCATCGCCCGCAGCAAGCATGTGCTCACCCGCCGCTTCACCACCCCCTACACCGAGCACGCCTTCCTGGAGCCGGAGTGCGCCGTGGCCTACCCCGACGGAGACGGAGTCATGATCCTCTCCTCGGACCAGGGGACCTACGACACCCAGCACGAGACCGCCCCCATGCTGGGCCTGCCGCCGGAGAAGGTGAAGGTAAAGAACATGCTGGTGGGGGGCGGCTTTGGCGGCAAGGAGGATGTGACGGTCCAGCACCACGCCGCCCTGGCCGCGTACCTGACCGGGCGTCCGGTGAAGTGCAGGCTCAGCCGGGCGGAGAGCCTGCTCATCCACCCCAAGCGCCACCCCATGGAGATGGAGTTCGCCATGGGCTGCGATGAAAACGGCGTCATCCAGGGGGTGGCGGCCAACGTCGTCGCCGACACCGGGGCCTACGCCTCCCTGGGGGGCCCGGTGCTGGAGCGGGCCTGCACCCACGCCTCGGGCCCCTACCACTACGAGAACTTCCAGATCGACGGCTACGCCTACTACACCAACAATCCCCCCGCCGGGGCCTTCCGGGGGTTCGGCGTGACCCAGACCTGCTTCTGCGTGGAGACCCTGCTCAACGAGATGGCGGACCTGGTGGGCATCTCCCCCTGGGAGATCCGCTACCGCAACGCCATCCGCCCCGGCGAGACCCTGCCCAATGGGCAGATCGTGGGCCCGGAGACCGGGCTGGTGGAGACCCTGGAGGCGGTGAAACCCTACTACGACGCCGCCAGATACGCCGGTCTCGCCTGCGCCATGAAGAACGCCGGCGTGGGCGTTGGTATCCCGGACACGGGCCGGTGCCGGCTGGTGGTCCGGGGCGGGAAGGTCCACATTCAGGCCGGCGCCTCCTGCATCGGCCAGGGCCTGGGCACGGTGCTGACCCAGATGTGCTGCGGCCAGCTGGGGCTGGAGGGGGAGGACGTGGTCTATGAGCGGGCCAACACCTTCGACGCCCCCGACTCCGGCACCACCTCCGGCTCCCGCCAGACCCTCATCACCGGCGAGGCCTGCCGCCGGGCCTGCCAGGACCTGAAACGGGATCTGGAGGGCCGGACCCTGGCGCAGCTGGAGGGCAGGGAGTACTACGGCGAGTATCTGGCCAGGACGGACCCCCTGGGGGCGGACGTGCCCAACCCGGTCAGCCACGTGGCCTACGGCTACGCCACCCAGCTGTGCGTGGTGGGGGAGGACGGAAAAATTGAGCGCATGGTGGCGGCCCACGACGTGGGCCGGGCGGTGAACCCCCTCTCCTGCGAGGGGCAGATCGAGGGCGGGGTGGTAATGAGCATGGGCTTCGCCCTCACGGAGCAGTATCCGGTGACGGACTGCCGCCCCACGGCCAAGTTCGGGACTTTGGGCCTCTTCAAGGCCGATCAGGTCCCGGAGATCAAGGCCATTGTGGTGGAGAAACCGGGGCTGGACGTGGCCTGCGGGGCCATCGGCATCGGGGAGATCACCTCCATCCCCACCGCTCCCGCCATTGCGGACGCCTATTTCCGCTACGACGGAAAGCGGCGCTACAGCCTGCCCCTGGAGGGAACGCCCTACAGCAGGGTTAAAAAATAGGGGGAAATTTTGGCGGCCTCCCGGCTGATTTTCTCTTGTGCGCTGAAAAAAAAAGATCTATAATCAAAGCGGCACAACGCGAAACGGGGGCCGCCCCGCCGTCTGCGGTCGGCCCGCGAAGGATTAAAGGAGGGTTTATCATGAAGCGAATCGGTATGCTGACCAGCGGCGGGGACTGTCAGGCCCTGAACGCGGCCATGCGGGGCGTCGCCAAGGCGCTGTTCAACTCCGGGGAGCAGGTGGAAATCTACGGCTTCCAGGACGGCTACCAGGGCCTGATCTACGGCCGCTTCCGGCTGCTCACCTACGCCGACTTCACCGGCATCCTCACCAAGGGCGGCACCTTCCTGGGCACCAGCCGCACCCCCTTCAAGACCATCCAGGTCCCCGGGGAGGACGGCGTGGACAAGGTGGCCGCCATGAAGCAGACCTACTACAAGCTCCAGCTGGACTGCCTGGTGATTCTGGGCGGCAACGGCACCCACAAGACCGCCAACCTGCTGCGCCAGGAGGGGCTCAACATCATTACCCTGCCCAAGACCATTGACAACGACCTCTGGGGCACGGATATGACCTTCGGCTTCCAGAGCGCGGTGAACGTGGCCACGGACGCCATCGACTGTATCCACACCACCGCCGCCTCCCACGGCCGGATTTTCATCGTGGAGGTCATGGGCCACAAGGTGGGCTGGCTGACGCTGAACGCGGGCATTGCCGGCGGCGCGGACATCATCCTCATCCCCGAAATCCCTTATGATATCGACAAGCTGGCCAGGAAGATCAAGGCCCGCCACGACGGCGGCAGCCGCTTCACCATCCTGGCCGTGGCCGAGGGGGCCATCTCCAGGAAGGACGCGGCGCTGAGCAAGAAGGAGTACAAGAAAAAGATGGCCAACTACAAGTACCCCTCCGTGTCCTACGAGATCGCCGAGAAGCTGCGGGAGCGGTGCGGCCTGGAGGTGCGGGTAACGGTGCCCGGCCACACCCAGCGGGGCGGCAGCCCCTGCCCCTATGACCGGGTGTTCGCCTCCCGGCTGGGCAGCGAGGCAGGCGAGTTGATCCTGAAGGGCAAGTACGGCTTCATGGTGGGCTACAAGAACCGGGAGATTGTGAGGGTGCCCCTGGAGGAGGTGGCCGGCAAGCTGAAGATGGTGGACCCGGAGTCCTCCATTGTCAAGGAGGCCAAGCTCCTGGGCATCAGCTTCGGCGACTGAGGGCCGGACTATCCGACTTTTCCCCAAGAGACCATTACGCCGGTGGATTTCATCCTTTTGATGAAATCCACCGGCGTAATATTGTGTTCAGTGGCCTCTCCGCTTCGCCTTTCGTTTTTGCTGTTTCAGATCAAACCGGCGCTGCTTCTCGGCGTTCTGCCGCTCTTTGCCTCTCTGCTTCCTTTGGGTTTTCCGCTCCTCCCGCTGCGCCTGCAACGCCTGCTGGGACTTGGTGCCGACGCCCGAAGCCCGCAACTGCTCTCTGGCGCCGCGCTGCCTGCGCTTGGGATGATCCGCAGTCTGTCTCCCCTCGACTGCAACCGTCGGACTGAACTTCAGCCCATCGTAGCGCTTGAGGATGAAGTCCCAGACCTCGCAGTCCCTGGGCTCCGCGCCAAATATGACCCTGCACGCGGACAGCTTCCCGTCTGAGATTCGCTCAAAAACGCCGACCCAGAAGGGGTCCTCAAAAAATACCGTCAGTCTTCCGCTCTCTGTGTCCATAACATTCCCTCCTAAAAATGCGTTATGGACAAAGAACGGACAACCCAGGAGGGGCAGGTTACTTACCTCGCCGGTACGGCGAGACGGCCGGGCTACCTACCGGCTCTGGCACACCTTATCAGATGTGCGTTGCGTTTTTATCTTTGTCGTTTATATATCAAGCCCTTCGGCCAGATACACAGCTTTATTTTATAAAATTTCTGAAAATATATGTTAACAACAAGAGGCTGTCACTCGTTTGTGTGGCAGCCTCTTACTGTCCGCAGGAAATTATTTTTTTGATCTTACAGGTATCTCAATCTGTACGAGGGCATCCTCTACCCGGTCGATTACATTTTCATTGATAATGACTTCATAAGAGAACCCTGATAGCACAAGGCCATGTTCTTCGACATAATCAAATATCCGTTGGTAGCACAGCACCGGGCTTTCTGCTGCATCCCTATAAAATGCCCGTACATAATCCCCGGCAGGTTGTATGTGCAATCCATCTTTCTTTATGTGGAACGGAATTTCAATAAAAAGTTTGGAATACTCCTCAAAGTCCCCTTTTCGCAGACTATCTACTGCGATCATCATCCCATAGGAGGCATCATGCAGACGGCGCAACTGATACTTTTTTGTTTCAGCGGTAATCATCTCCACCTGCTTATCAAACGCAGTGTCCTGATTGATGTCTACGGTAACTAAACTGCGCTCCTTCTTCTGCACAATGCTGATTTCCGATAAGTCCATCGTCAATAATGTCTGCATATTCTGGCGATGGTACGACAGCGTTTTCCGAATCGCTCTCAGATGTGCCATGTTGCGGTCTAAATCATCAATTTTCTCCTGCAAAAGTTCCTTCATGCTGGCGGCGGAACGGTTTTTCATAAATACCTGGATTTCTTCAATCGGTACATCTAACTCCCGCAGCAGCAGAATCGTTTCCAGAATGGCACTCTGATAGTAGCTATAATATCTGTATCCATTTTCGGGATGGATAAACGATGGATGAAAAAGGCCGATTTCATCGTACCACATCAGCGTTTTCTTATTGATTCCATGCAGAGCCGCAAATTGACCGATTGTGAGCAGCTTGCTTTTTTTCTCCATTTTTCAAAATGCCCCTTGACTGTACAGTTACTGTACGGATTATGATAGCACACATACCGGAGAAAAACAAGGAAAAAGGAGAATCATGATGGAAAACAAAAATGCTTATGACAAGCCAGTCACATTGAGGAATATTCTCAAATTTGCAGTCCCTACCATCGCAATGTCTGTCTTTATGTCCTTTTACACCATGGTTGACGGTCTGTTCGTATCAAATCTGATTGGTACGAGCGCACTGTCCGCCATCAATCTGACAGCCCCAGTGATCCAGGTGGTGACAGCTATCTCTACCATGCTGGCAACCGGCGGGAGCGCGGTCATCATGAAAAAGATGGGAGAACAAAAGCACCAGGAGGCCAAGGAAGATTTTACGTTCCTGATTTTGGTGAATGTAGTGGTTGGCCTGGTTATGACCCTGCTGGGTTATTCCCTAATGGAAACCATCTTCGGGAGCATGGGGTTGTCCCCGGATGTCGCCAACTACTGTACTTCCTACCTCAGCCGCTATCTTGTCTTTACGATCCCGATCCTGCTGATGAACAATTTCACCCTCTATATGATTGCTTCTGAAAAGGCAGCCTTATCTTTGGTCTGTTCCGTGTCAGGCGGTGTGTTAAACATTGTGCTTGACTATGTATTTATCGGCCTTTTGGATATGGGGATCAGCGGTGCGGCCATTGCTACGGGCCTGGGCTACTCCGTGACCGCCGTTGTCGGTCTGTTTGTGTTCCGCAACAAAAAGAGCCTTCTGCACTTCACAAAACCTGCCTTCCGTTTCAAGGTTCTCGCAAATGCGGCAACGAACGGATGCTCTGAAATGGCGACGGCACTTGTCACAGGTATCATCACGATGATGTTCAACTGGACGATGCTCCATTATGTCGGAGAAGATGGCGTTGCCGCCGTGACCATCATTATGTATGTCCTGATGTTTGCAAGCTCCCTCTATACGGGGTATTCCTATGGTGTCGCTCCCATGCTCAGTTACTACTATGGCGAGAAGAATCACGAAAAGCTGAAAAAGCTGGTTTCCACCAGTCTGAAAGTCATTGGTGTCATTTCTCTTGTGACTGTGGCGGCGTCCTTTGCCGCGACCAAACCCCTGGTGTCCATTTTTGCCAGACCAGACAACCCGGTCTATGGTCTGGCAGTCACCGGAAATCGAATCTGCACCCTGGCGTTGTTCTTTATCGGATTTAATATCTTTGCCAGCGGGATGTTCACCGCATTGTCCAATGGCATTGTCTCCGCAATCCTCGCCTTCTCCCGTTCCTTTGTGTTCATGCTGATTACCATGCTGATCCTACCCGCAATTTTGGGGGTAAACGGCATCTGGCTGGCGACCCCGGCAGCGGAACTAATGGCCCTGACCCTGTCCGCGTTTATGTTTGTGAGGTATCGGAAACGGTATCAATACTAAGAACCTGTATTCACAACCGTTGCACACCGTCTGGCCGATCTTTTTCCCGCCATACTGCGTCGATGGATTCTGCAACAGGCGCATCGAGCGCCTGTGCAGAATCATCGTGCATGACACCCCGATGGGGTCATTGCACGATATGGATTGCTGCGAAAAATCTCCTTGTCTGACGAGAAAAATCCTCGTCCATCCGGCATCCCCCGGTTGTGAATACAGGTTCTAAAGGGGTGAGGTCTTGAATGCAGAAAGCAGCAGCCTGAGTAAAACCGAGAGACAAAAGAATTTCATTATAAATCTGTTCGCTTCTTTCGGTGAAAACATATCGCCAGCCGGCCCACGGCCTACTCCCGCAGCAGCAGCTCCCGGGCCACCTCCTGGCCGTTTTTCATGTAGATCCGGGGTACCCGCTTGCTCACCGCGCACGTCAGCTCGTAGGAGATGGTTCCCGCCAGACGGGCCGCGTCGTTGACGGAGTTGTGGGGCCCGTAAACCTCCACCACGTCCCCCTCCCCCACGCCCGGCAGGTCCGTGAGATCAACCATGCACATGTCCATGCAGATCCGCCCTAGGATGGGGGCCGTGCCCAGCTCCGTCCACACCCGCCAGCGGTTGGACAGGACCCGGTGGAGACCGTCGGCGTAGCCGATGGGCAGCACCCCCACCCGGCTGGGCCGGCCGGTGCGGAAGGTGCGGCCGTAGCTGATGGTGGTGTCGGGCACAAAGTCCTTCACCGCGCCGATGACCGTTTTCAGGCTCATCACCGGCCGCAGGCCCAGTGCCTCCGCCTGATCCCCGATGCCGTAGGTGACGATGCCCGGGCGGAACATATCGTGGGCAAACTGAGGATAGCTGACTGTGGCCCCGCTGTTGGCGCAGTGGCAGATGGAGAAGCGGACGCCCCGCTCCGCCAGCCGGGAGAGCATGGCCTCGAACCGCCGGTGCTGGAGCAGGGTGTAATCCCGGCTGCTCTCCTGCTCCTCGTCGGCCACAGAGAAGTGGGTGAACACCCCCTCCACCTCCAGACCCGGCAGGGCGCACACCCGGCAGATCTCCTCCAGGGACTGGTCAAAGTGGGCCTCGTCGCACTGGAAGCCCAGCCGGGACATGCCCGTGTCCAGCTTGATGTGGGTCTTCATCCGGCCGTGGGCCGCCACCGCCGCCCAGGAAAACGCCTCCGCCGCCGCCTCGCTCCACACCGCCTGGGTCACGCCGCTTTCCATCACGGCCCCGGTCTGGTCCGCCGGGGTGAGGCCCAGCTGGAGGATGGGCAGGCCCACGCCTCCCCGGCGCAGCTCCTGGGCCTCGTCGATGCTGGAGACGGCCACATAGGACGCCCCCAGCGCCTCCAGCTCCCGGGAGATGTGGACCGCCCCGTGGCCGTAGGAGTCCGCCTTCACCACCCCCAGGAACCGGGCGTCAGGCCCCATCTGGGCCCGCAGCGCCCGGTAGTTGTGGCCCAGCGCGTCCAGATCAATCTCCGCCCAGGTCCGTTTCAGTGTACTTTCCATGCTCGCGCTCCCCCTTTTCTTTTGTTAAATCCCTATGTATCAGCGCCGTCCGGCGCTTGGAGCCTGTATTCACACCCGAGGGACGCCGGCGGCTCTTTTGCCGCCCATCCGGCGTCCCCGGCATGAATACAGATTCTTACTCCTCCGCGGAGGCGTAGGCCGCAGCCTCGTCCGCCGCCGTCCAGTCGGCCTCTCCGCTCTCCTCCTGGGGCGCTCCAGGCTCCGCCGGGACAGCCGGGGCCGCCGGCGCGCCGCCGCCTGTCACCTCGAACCGGGTCCAGGCCACCTCGAAGACCACCGCGCCCTCTGCGGAGATCTCGCTGCGCAGGGGCAGCAGGGTCTCCTGATCAAACCAGGTGGTGTACACGCTCCCCTCGTCGTCGGGCAGATCGCAGGCCAGGCGCAGGCAGGGCCGCTCCCCCACCGTCTCCTCGCTCTTCTCTGTCACATACCCGGCAGCGGCGGCCTCCATCAGCTTGGGCAGGGCCGCCACCGGGGAGATGGCGGCTGCGGAGTAGCCCCCCGCGTCCAGGGAGATGTCCTCGTAGCTGAGGGTCAGGGTCCCGTTCTCCACCGTGGCGGAGATGCCCGCCAGATTGGCCGGGGAGAGCACGGTCACCGTACTCCTCTCCGGCGCGTAGTCGCACAGCAGGGTGTAGGTGCGGTCCTCGTCCGCGTAGTGGCAGCTTACCTCCGCCTCCATAACCGCTCCGGCCAGATCGGCGTACTGGGCCTGGAGCTCAGCCGCCGGGTCCTTCTCCTCCCCGCCGCAAGCGGTGAGCAGGAGCATCAGCATTGGTGCAAAAAGCAGGGCTTTTCGCACAGTCCTTCCTCCTTGATCTTAAAATCCAAGCTCCTTGAATACAGCCGGCAGGCGGCCGATCAGGTCCATGGGCGTCATGGCGTACTCTGAGAGCTCCTCCGCGCACAGATCCCCGGCCCGGCCGTGGAGCCACACCGCGCACGCGGCCGCCTCCAGAGCCGGCGCACCCTGGCCCAGAAGGGAGAGGACCATCCCCGCCAGCACGTCGCCGCTGCCCCCCTTGGCCATGCCGCAGTTGCCGGTGGGATTGCGCAGAAGCCGCCCCTCCGGCCCGGCCACCAGGGTCCCGGGCCCCTTGAGCACCAGTACGCACCCGTGGCGGCGGGCGAAGTCCGCCGCCCCCCGCTCCCGGCCCAGGGACAGATCCCCGCCCAGGCGGAGAAACTCCCCCTCGTGGGGCGTCAGCACCGTCTCCCCCCCTTCCGGCCTGCCCTGCCGCCTATCCAGCACATCTATATGCTGAGAAATGGCGTTTATGCCGTCCGCGTCCAGGACTACCGGCGCCCGGCAGTCCTCCAGCAGGCGGCGGACAGCCTGATCCGTCTCCAGGCTGCGGCCCAGGCCGGGGCCGATGAGGACCGCGCCGCAGCCCCGGACCCGCTCCAGAAGAGCTTCGCAGTCCGCCGGAGCCGGGTGGGCCATGGCGCAGACGCACCGGGCCGCTGCCACGGGGTAGGCCTCCTCTGGCACGCCCACAAACACCAGCCCGCTGCCTGTGCGCACCGCCGCCTCCCCGGCGAAGACCGGCGCGCCGGTATAGCCCACGGACCCGCCGTAGACGTACACCCTCCCAAAACTGCCCTTGTGGCCGTCCTGCCGCCGCCGGGGCAGCAGGCTTCTCACAAGGGCGGCGGTGATCTCCTCCATGGCCGCCGCCTCCCCCCTGTTTTTTGGTTATAGTGTACCACAGCCGGCCCCGGTTGTCACGGCCCATAGGCGTTTTTTTGCAAATTTTCCCAGCGCCCTTTCCGGCGGAAGGGGGAATTTACAAATTGTTCAAATTGCGTGGGAAAAACCGTATTGACAGCGCGGGGCTTTGGTGTTAAACTGCCTTTAGCACTCAGGGGATAGGAGTGCTAAAGGAGACCAAACCATGGAATTGACCGCCCGGAAAAAGGAAATACTGAAGGTGGTCACGGAGCAGTACATCGGCTCCGCTGAGCCGGTGGGCTCAAAGTTCATCGCCCAGGCCATGGGCGGCCGCCTCAGCTCCGCCACCATCCGCAACGAGCTGGCGGACCTGGTGGAGCTGGGCTATCTGGAGCAGCCCCACACCTCGGCCGGCCGGGTGCCGTCCCCCAAGGGGTACCGGCTGTACGTCAACGAGCTGATGGAGCGGCGCAGCGTCTCGGATCAGGAGGCGGCCCAGATCAACGAGGCCCTGGGCGGGCAGATGCGGGAGCTGGACGCCATCATCGCCCAGGCCGGGCAGGCGGCGGCCTCCATTGTCAGCTACCCCGCCTACGCGGTGGCGGCGGGCAAGGAGCGGGTCACCGTGCGGCGCTACGATCTGCTGAGCGTGGACAGCTCCAGCTTCATCGCCGTGGTGATGACCGACGACAGCCGGGTGAAGAGCCAGCTGCTCCACACCCAGGTCCCCCTTCCGGCGGACCAGCTGCCCTCTCTGGCCAACCTGCTCAACACCCACTTCACCGGCGTGGGGCCGGAGGAGCTGGGGGGCAGGCTGATGGGCCTGACCAGCCAGCTGCCGGCGGAGCTGTTTCTGCCCCTGTCCCTGACCATCGAGTACGCCACAGCGGTCGTCGACCGCAGCGCCCAGAACCAGGTGTATACCACCGGCCAGACCCAGCTGCTCCGGCAGCCGGAGTTCCAGGATCTCAGCCGGGCCAACGAGCTGATGAGCCTGCTGACGGACCGGAAGGACAGCCTGCCGGTGCTGGACGAGAACACCCCCATGCAGATCCTCATCGGGCCGGAGAACGTCAACGAGGCCCTCAAGGACGCCAGCGTGGTGGTGGCCAGCTACGACATCGGAGAGAACATGCGGGGGCTCATCGGCGTGGTGGGGCCCACCCGGATGGACTACGCCGCCGTGGCGGCCCGGCTGAGCTATTTCGCCGAGAGCCTGACAAAGATGTTTGGAAAAAATAATCAGTTGCCCCCGAAGGAGGACGAGCAATCGTGAGTAAGAAAGAGAACAGCGCCCCCATGGAGCCCATGGAGGAGCAGGAGATCCAGGAGCAGCCCGCCGAGGCGGCGGAGGCGTGCGAGGAGACCTCCGCCGAGACCTTCACCCTCTCCCGGGAGGAGATGGAGAAGCTGGAGGCCCTGGCCGGACAGCTCTCCGCCCTCAACGACCAACACCTGCGTCTGGCTGCGGAGTACGACAACTACCGCAAGCGCACCACCAAGGAAAAGGAGAGCACCTACCAGGACGCCAAGGTGGACACCATCGCCAAGTTCCTGGAGGTGTATGACAACCTGGAGCGGGCCGTAGCCCAGCCCGGGGACGAGGACAATCCCCACAAGAAGGGCATGGAGATGATCTTCCAGCAGCTGATCTCCGTTCTGGAGAAGATGGGCGTGACCATTGAGGACCCCGCCGGCCAGAGCTTTGACCCCGCCCGCCACAGCGCGGTGATGCACGTGGACAGCGAGGAGCTGGGGGAGGGTGTGGTGAGCCAGGTCTTCCAGAAGGGCTTCCTCCTGGGCGAGAAGGTGATCCGCTTCGCCGCCGTGCAGGTGGCCAACTAGGATGGCCCCAGCCGGGGACAGACCGCTATTTTATTCTGTTAAAAAAATTTTTTCTATAGTAGGAGGACAACAGCATGTCTAAAGTTATCGGTATTGATTTGGGTACAACCAATTCCTGCGTGGCCGTCATGGAGGGCGGCGAGAGCGTGGTCATCGCCAACGCCGAGGGCAACCGCACCACCCCGTCGGTGGTGGCCTTCTCCAAGACCGGCGAGCGCATGGTGGGTCAGGTGGCCAAGCGTCAGGCCATCACCAACCCGGACCGCACCATCGCCTCCATCAAGCGGGAGATGGGCTCTGACCACCGGGTGGCCATTGACAGCAAGAACTACACCCCCCAGGAGATCTCCGCCATGATCCTCCAGAAGCTGAAGGCCGACGCGGAGGCCTATCTGGGCCAGACCGTCACCGAGGCGGTCATCACCGTCCCCGCCTACTTCACCGACTCCCAGCGTCAGGCCACCAAGGACGCCGGCAAGATCGCCGGCCTGGAGGTCAAGCGCATTGTCAACGAGCCCACCGCCGCTGCCCTGGCCTACGGCCTGGACAAGGAGGAGGCCCAGAAGATTATGGTTTACGACCTGGGCGGCGGCACCTTCGACGTGTCCATCCTGGACATTGACGACGGCGTCATCGAGGTCCTGGCCACCGCCGGCAACAACCGCCTGGGCGGCGACGACTTCGACGAGTGCGTGATGAAGTATCTGGCCGGCGAGTTCAAGAAGACCGAGGGCATCGACCTCACCGGCGACAAGGTGGCCATGCAGCGGCTGAAGGAGGCCGCGGAGAAGGCCAAGATCGAGCTCAGCGGCGTCACCACCTCCAACGTGAACCTGCCCTATATCACCGCCGACGCCACCGGCCCCAAGCACCTGGACGTGACCCTCACCCGGGCCAAGTTCAACGAGCTCACCGCCCATCTGGTGGAGGCCACCATGGGCCCCGTGCGTCAGGCCATGAGCGACGCGGG
>CANAZG010000010.1 GCA_947365965.1 uncultured Clostridia bacterium | reverse complement strand
TGCGGCAGATATTCCAGATGCGTCAGTCCGGCATGGCCTATGGGAAAATCGCTGCCGCCCTGAATGAGAAAGGGATTCTCCCTCCCCGCTGGTACTGGGCGGTCCATTACGGAAATGGCAGCTGCAAGTATTCCCGGCTGTGGGCTTACGCAACCGTCCGAAGCCTTCTGAACGATGATGTTTATGCCGGTACGCTCACACAGAACTGCACCGGTTCCCGTTCCTATAAGGATAAGACCATGATAAGGAAACCGGAATCGGAATGGATTTCCCATGAGGGCGCGCACGAGGCGATTATCGGGCCGGAGCTGTGGGAGGCTGTCCAGAAAATCAATCAGGCGGCGAAACAGATTTCCGCTAACAATACGCCGCCCCAAGCATTCTTAAAATGCGTTTCACCGTGAGACGCATTTATCGGCTATGGCATAAAATCATCGGGCGGCTCTTTGAATTGAAAGCTGTCGATGGCTCTGAACAACGCGATCTCCGCTTGATAATGCAGATCATCGTCCACATGGAAATGTGTCCTTCCGTATTCATCATCGTAACGGCACAGGCAGCAGCTTGTGATAAAGCCCTCAAAGTGCTGGAATACAAGCTGGACGACTTCAGCATCAAATCGCTTTGCCGCCTGGATAATGGCAAAAGGTACTCGTTTCATATGGCATTTTCTATCAATTCCCGTAGTCGCATAATAGTGGCCCTTCTCCGTCTGGAAACAGCGGATGCGCTTAAATGTACCAGTGGGGCAATTTGCGTGTCTTTCAAGCCCTTGAAAAAGTAAAGCAAAATGATTTCCCGGTTTTTTGGCATTAAGTAGGACAACGCTTTGGACAACTTCAATCCGTAAACAGGGATATTCATTCCTTGAACGTGAAATGTCTGGCATGATTCCTCCGACTGTTCCGCTTCATCGCTCTCTGCCGCCAAACTATAAAGTGCGGCGTCTGTCAGCGTAGAGAGGGATTGCTCCATCTGTCCCCGTTTAGATTTTTTCTGGCGTTCTTTTTTCGTGGCGTTGCGGACAGCCTTTTTGCAGTAGGCTTCAAACATGATCTCGTTGAATATTTCAAATCTTGACATTGAAAATCTGCCTCTCCATTTTTCAATATCTGCATAGCCAGATTTTATCCGTTGTTCACGGAAACTGTTAAAACTTCTATTAAGGTGGCACTTTTGGAGAAATGCGTCTCACCGTGAGACGCATTTTTGATGCACATGATAAATTTAGTTCACATATTCTCTGAATTGCTGTTGGCTTTTATTTGACCGTCTTGCTTAAGTAGTTACCTGTCTTTGATGCAGAACAGTGTATCAGTTCATCCGGTGTCCCACAGAACAACACTTCTCCGCCCTCGCTGCCGCCCTCCGGCCCCATGTCGATGATCCAGTCAGCTTGTGCAATTAACTCCAAGCGATGCTCCACAATCACCACAGTATTGTGCTGTGCTACCAACTGCCGTAGCAGGGACAGCAGCTTTTCAATGTCCCGGTTGTGCAGGCCGGTGGTCGGCTCGTCCAGGATGTAGATATTGCCCTCTTTGTGCAACTCACTTGCCAGCTTGACACGCTGAACTTCACCGCCGGACAGGGTGCTGGTGGGCTGTCCCAGGGTCATATAGCCCAGGCCCACATCCATCATGCTTTGGAGAGGTCTACGCACTTTTTCTTCCGTGAAAAACTCCATCGCCTGTTCAATCGTCAGCGACATTACTTCCTCAATGTTTTTCCCGTGGTAGGTGTAGCTCAATGCGGTGGGATTATAGCGCCGCCCTTGACATTCCTCGCACAGAACCACAACAGGCTCCGCAAAGGCCATTTCATAGGAAATCTCACCTTTCCCCTTGCAGACCGGGCAAGCCCCTTTTGAATTGAAGCTAAACCACTCGGCCCCCACGCCATTCTCTTTGGCGAACAGCTTCCGTATCTCGTCCATAACGCCCGTATAGGTGGCGGGGGTGGAGCGGATAGATGTGCCGATGGGCTTTTGGTCGATCACGATAGCCTCTGGACAGCGTTTTACAAATTCGTGGCAGACCAGTGAGCTTTTGCCGGAACCGGCCACGCCGGTAACTGCGGTCAGCACTCCCTTGGGGATTACCACGTCAATATGTTTCAAGTTGTGACAATGGGCATCCTTGATTTCAAAGCCCTCCGTCCAGGGCAGGGGGGCCGGATTGATCTTGATTTTCTGACGTATGGCCTGTGCGGTGATGGTGTCCGCATGGCGCAGACCCTCCAAATCACCCTGATAGACGATTTCGCCGCCCCGCGTCCCAGCCAGCGGCCCCAACTCTATGATATGGTCGGCCAAAGCCATCATCTGGCGGCTATGCTCTACCACCAGCACATTGTTGTGACTGTCCCGCAGCTCCACCAGCAGACGGCCAATCCGATCTGCGTCAGCAGGATGCAGGCCAGCGGTGGGTTCGTCAAAAATATAAGTGATGTTGCTTAAACTGTTCCCCAGGTTCCGCACCATTTTAATGCGCTGGACTTCTCCCCCGGAGAGCGTGTCCGTCCGGCGTGACAGGGACAGGTAGCCAATGCCTACCTCCACCATGCGCCCCCAATAGGCTATGATCTGTTTCGCAAGGGACACGCCCACAGGATTGTCGATTTCTGCCAGCACCGGCAGGAGATCGCATACCGGCATTTCAAAGTAATCAATAATATTCCGCCCTTTGATTTTTGAGGCCAATGCCGCAGGGTTTAGACCTGTGCCGCCGCAGGTCTTACATGGGCTTTTGCGAACGTGGGTCAAAATTTCTTCCTGTAAGGTCTTTTTCAGTTTGGAAATATCCCGATTGAGGTAGAGCCGGTGAAAGCGGGGAATAACGCCTTCATATGGCATTTTCCACATATGCCCGATATTGTTGGATGGGCTTTCAATCGTCAGCGGTTCCTTGGAACCGCTACGCAAAATTTCCCATTCCTCCGGCGAGTAATACTTCAACTTTTTGTCCGGGTCCAAAAGGGGATTGCCTGTGTATAGTTCGTTCTGCCAGGTGCTTTGAAACTGGCTGAAATTCAGCCCACCCTTGCGGAGTGTCCCCTCTAAGTTAAAGAGGCTCTCTTCCGCCAACTCCATCCGCTCCCCCAGGCCGGTACAGGTGGGACACATCCCCAGAGGGTGGTTGAAAGAATAGGCCATAGCTCCACCTGCGCTTGGTTCCCCAATACGAGAAAACAACAAACGAATCAGCGGAGCGACATCAACCGCTGTTCCAACGGTGGAACGGCTACTAACGCCGATTGCTTTCTGATCGACAACTACTGCGGGGGTCAGATTGTGAATTTCATCTACTTTGGGCCGCTCATAGTGGGGCATTTTATTCCGCAGGTAGAGCGGATAGGAGGTCTGCCACTGTCGGGCGCTCTCAACCGCAATCGTATCAAAAGCCAGTGAGCTTTTGCCGGAGCCGGAAACACCTGCCAGCACCACCAGCTTTCCTTTTGGAATTGTCAGGTCAATATGTTTCAGATTGTTTTCGGACGCGCCAATAATTTCAATATTGTCTGTATAATTACATAGCACTTCCCTCATTTTCTATGTCCTCCCGTTGATGGCTGCTCTGTCACTGTTATTCAAAATTTTCCCCGCTTTGGTTTTGCATTGTATATGGCGTTTGTATATGGTCGGCAACGCCGACCTCGTTGCTGTACTGTCTATAAAAACGGCGGCTTTGACTTGCTCAAAGCCGCCGTTTCCTGGCGTGACAAGTTGTGGTTGCACGATAGCTTTTTCTTATGCCGTGTAGCAGTTTCAGAATTATGCGTCCTTTGAAGCCTCAAAACTTCTCGGCCAATTTTGCGGCCTGTTCACAACCATCTGTCTTGTCAATGTCACCAACACCTACCACCGCCGGAACCATCACCGCCCCCACCATTTTCCAGTTCAACAGGGCGGCCGACCTCTCAATCGGAATGCGGACACCGTCAAAGACAGACACATCACTTTCCTCACAGCAGGAAATCAATGCGCATTCTTTGCCCGAAAGATCGACCTTTGCGTTGTAGAAGGAAAACAGCTTGTCGATCACCGCCTTGATTTGAGAAGGGATCGAGTACCAGTAAACCGGCGTAGAAAAAACTACTGCGTCCGCTGCTTGGATAGCCGGTGCTATGGTATTGAAATCGTCGTTGAAGGAGCAGGGTTTCCCTGTCTTAAAACAGGTTTCACAGGCGTGGCATCCACTCACATTCATTTTGGCGGCGTCAAACCGGGTCACTGTATGTCCCTTTTTTTCCGCTGCCGCGATAAAAGCCTCTGTCATTGCAAAGCTGTTTCCCGCTTTGCGGGGGCTGCCGGTGATTACAACTATTTTTTTGCCCATAAAATCATCCTCCTATGTCGTGGGATTGACTTTTCCCATACAAGATGGTAATATCATAACACAAGCGGGGGAAAAAGCAAGTACGCACATTTAGGTGCGATACTTACCTTTGGGTTATATACTAATATATTGGAGAGTGAAACATGAGCGAACGGCTTATTTCAAACGAGTGTTTTAAGAGTACAGGTTTCAGCTATACTCTATCACTAATCAGCGGGAAGTATAAAATGACAATACTGTATGTTCTGGCAGAGTTCGGCGTTGTCCGCTTTAATGAAATGAAAAAATATATAGGGGAAATTTCCTATAAGACATTGAGTTCCACCTTAAAAGAATTAGAGGCAGATAAGTTAGTTCATAGGAAGGAATACCCGCAAATTCCGCCTAAAGTGGAATATAGTCTTACGGAACGTGGGAAATCCTTGATTCCCATTCTAAATGCAATTTGTGATTGGGGTGAGAATAACGAGTTATAGTCAAAACCTCCGGCTAAGCCGGAGGCTTGAGTAGGCCCTATAAGGGCCTGATACTGGCGGGCGTCTCAAGACGCATCGAATATCTTTCGCCTGCATCTCGTGCCCCGCCGCCCGTAAACGGGCAAATCATCTTCTATTTGAGACTTTTGCATAACTGTTACTTGGTAAGTTGTCAACTCGCTTCGCTCGTAGCTTTTTGCTAAAGCATACGAGGGAAGCCCACCAGCAGAGCTGGTGGTTCTTTCTACCCAAGGGAAGCAGGCTGAGATCGTTTCAGATTTCAGCCTGCTTTGGGCTTTAAGGGTAAATTGTATCACTCACCCATACGGATATTTTTTACTGTTTTTTGCTCAAAGGCAAGGCCCGTATAAACTCTTATTCCGCCATTTCCAACGGGGGCCTGCGGCAACAGCCCTACTTTAACTGTTTCACCAGCGGGGAGGTTGAAGAATCTCATCATGTAGAAGTTTTTGCCGTCAACAGAATAATGGAAAGCAAAAGATTTTCCGCTTCTGCACACTTGCAGCCATACATCATTGCCGTCAATGTTGCACCCGTTCGCATCGTCCGATTCTCCGTTCCGCGCAATCACACTCACGACGGCATGTGTTCCAAAATCGGTCATTTCAAAACAGGCTTTTGCCCAATTCCGCATATCTTGCATCACCATGATGGAAGCCGAGTCGTATGTATCTTTGAAGTCGTGGGCAACCTTTACCCGCATTACAAAATCGCCCGCAATTTCCGTATAGTAAAATGGGGCATTACATAAAGATTCCGGGGTAATTCCCTCATCCCCGATTGCGCCATTGTTAAAGAAAAAGTCGCTCTGTGCCGGAGCAATCATTTCTATTTTATTGTTTTCCTCTTTCATCTGCCCCTCATTGAGCCATTTGAAGTCCATACCAAAATTCTCCTTATTTAAGATAGGTATTTGAGCTGTAAATTTCAGCTTACGGAATCATTATAGACCCACAGAAATGTATGTCAACTACGCACATGATGGTAAGATACTCACTTATAAGAAAGTACCCCCCTATTCACAGACCTCTTTCAGAAAATCACCTATATCAACTCCAACGCAGACAGATCGACCCGATATTTCCCTTGGTGCAAATGCCTCTTGGAAGTTGATGCAGGCATAGAAAGCATTGGTGTTGTTGTGAGTATATTTCCAAAACGGATACTTGATAATGATCGGCGTATTACGCCCCACACCCAGTTCCAGGAAAACTACTCGCATCCCTTCATAACGCCGCAAAAAATCCTGATAACGGCCTTGGGCATGATACCATCCCTCGTCCTGCACAAAGGTATCATCCGCCCGGAGGTTCATGGTCATGGGCTTGCCGCAGATAGGACAGCGGGGAATAAGCTCTGTCGGCACTTTCATATCCTGCTGCTCCGTGAACATCCGGCGCACAATTTCCTCATTGTCATAGGTGCGCTGATGGCAAGGCTCCGAACATTGCCACAGGCCATAATCCCCTTGGGTGTAGAACAGCCGCTTCTTATCAAAGCCTGCAAGCTGGAATTGATGATCTACATTGGTTGTCAGCACAAAATAGTCCTTACCTGCTACCAAATTCAGCAAATCATCATAGACCGGCTTTGGAGCGCGTTCGTAGCGGTTTACCATGATGTGACGGCTCCACCACGCCCAATATTCCTCCAACGATGCGAACGGATAGAAGCCCCCGGAGTACATATCCTGGATGCCATACTTATCAGCAAAATCCTTGAAATATGTTTCAAACCGTTCGCCGGAATAGGTCAACCCTGCCGAGGTGGACAGCCCAGCCCCAGCGCCGATCACCACCGCGTCAGCACCATCAATGGCCTGTTTCAGCCGTTCAATCTGCTTTGAGTATGCGGCGGTAGATTTGGGCATCAATATCCTTGAAAACATTGAAAATCACCTTCTTGATGGACGTATCCTGCCGGAGAAAATCTGTAACGGTTCTGACCGCAATTTCAGCGGCCTCCTGGTTGGGAAAGTGAAATTCCCCAGTGGAGATGCAGCAGAACGCAATACTCTCCAATCCATGCTCCGCTGCCAGTTCCAGGCAGGAGCGGTAGCAGGAGGCAAGTTCCTCCCGATCCCTGGCGGTCACACGACCTTGGACAATAGGGCCGACTGTGTGCAGAACATACCGGGCAGGGAGGTTGTAGCCTTTTGTCAGCTTGGCCCGGCCATTGGGTTCCGGGTGGCCCTGGGCCTGCATGATTTGACTGCACTCATCCCGAAGCTGGAGGCCCGCCGCCGAATGGATAGCGTTGTCAATGCAGCCGTGGCAGGGACAGAAACAGCCCAGCAGGGCGGAATTGTCAGCATCCATGATTGCATCCACTTTTAACCGGGTAATGTCCCCTTTCCAGACGGCAATTCTCGGATGGCTGTTGACGGCAGGCAGCGCAGTTCCATCGACAACGCCCTTGCTGTCCCGTTCGGCGGACAGGAGATCGTCCTGCATGGCAAGAAATTCCCGTTTCAGCGGCATGGGCGGTCGGACATTCATCAGACTGCGGAGCAACCGCCGCTGGCTGGCCGCATCCTGGGGAAATTTCTGCGCCTGCGGCTGGTATTCGGGCATCTCTGTCAGCAGCATTGCGTTGAGTTGTCGTATTTGTTCCAGATGTTCCATAAGCGGTTCTCCCCGGTTCCTGATTTTAAGTTATAGGCCGTCCCGCATCACACGGGACGGCCCTGTGCTGTTCCGGTTTACTTGCGCACTACGGAAATGCGCTCCTGGATGTGGCTCCTGCCCACGATCTCATTCACCATGGCGATGGCGTAGTCGGCGTAGCTGATGACGCTCTCGCCCTTGCTGTTCAGGGTCAATTCCTCGCCGCCCAGGATGTATTCCCCGGTGCGCTCACCCTCCGCCTGGAAATCCCCGGCAGGGCTGATATACGTCCACTTGACATCCTTGCGCTGGCGCAGCTCGCCCAGGGCCTTGGCCATGGCGGCGGCCAGGGGTTTGAACATCTCCGGGAAGTCCGGGCCGTCGGACACGGTGGCGGTATGCTCGGGGTTGACATACAGGCTCCCGGCCCCTCCTACCACCAGCAGGCGGGTATCCGTGCCGCTGAGGGTGTCGCACAGGTGCTTCAGCGTGGTGCTGTGCTGCTCCAGCGTCTCCGGCGTCCAGGCGCCAAACGCATCCACCACCGCGTCAAAGCCCTTGAGGTCAGCGGCGGTCAGGTCAAACAGGTCTTTTGCGATCACCTTGCCGGCGGCGGACTTGTTCTCCCCGCGCACCACGGCGGTAACATCCAGGTTGCGATCCATGGCCTCCTTGACAATCAGACGGCCAGCCTTTCCATTGGCGCAGATAACAGCGATTTTCATGTTGCGTACCTCCATAGATTTTGATTTTTGTTTTGAACGCTGGGGTGTTTCCCTTCGTTGTCTGTATCATAGCAGACCTTTTGAGGGCTGTGAAGTACGCACAATATTGTGGCATAGGCACCCGGAGGTAACGATTGGACAGTTACCGCGAGGAAACGATTGTGCGGTTTCAAGGGATTCCGGCTTTTTTGCCGGGAGAAAAAATTCTTTCTTTCACCTTGACCCCGACGGGGGAGATACAGTAAAATAGAGCTATACAGCATTTTAGAAACTAACAGATGGGAGGATACGATGATGGAGGCCAAAACTTTACCCGCCTGCCCCGTAGAAACAACGCTGACGCTCATCAGCGACAAGTGGAAGGTGCTTATTATCCGGGATCTGCTGCCGGGAACAAAACGGTTTGGGGAATTGAAAAAATCCATCGGCAACGTAAGCCAAAAGGTACTGACCTCCCAGCTTCGGCAAATGGAGGAAAGCGGCCTGCTGATCAGGACGGTCTTTCCAGAGGTTCCGCCGCGGGTGGAGTACACTTTAACGGAGCTAGGCCAGAGTTTGAAGCCGGTTTTGGATGCAATGTGGAATTGGGGTGAAGAATATAAAGCTAAAAACGCCTAAAGTATATTCAAAAGAGATTGCCTACACTAATTTTTTAGTTTTGTACATAAATGCGTCTCACGGTGAGACGCATTTATGAGAATGTCTGGACGCATGAGCGTCTGCCACCCCCGGTAGCAATAACCTCCGCACGTTCCGGGAAACGCTGACGCTACCCATAACAGAAAAACCGGCGCAAGCCGGTTTTGGGGTATGCCCCCCTTAACCACCAAAAGCACCGGCGGCCTTTGGCTGTCAAGGCCCGCGCCGGACGCTTGCGCCCGGCGCGGCTCGCCTTGGCCTTGACGGACAAAGGGCGGTGGTGTAAAATCTGTTCCACCGAGGGGGCATACCCCGGATATTGCTGCTTTATCATGTTACAGCGTCTCTTTCACCAGACGCCACGCCTGCCGGATGAGCATGGCGGCTTCTGCAAGCTCTGCTTTGTTGATGCTTTTGGTGGCATTGGCCCAATATACAATCTGATTCAAATTGTTGCCAATAGCCGACAACTCCCGCAACAGGTCGGCATAGGTGTCGGGCGGTTTGGGCTGAATGTTCACGCCCATAACGCTGTGCCGGATCAGGGCGCTGGCATTGAGGCCGGACAAAGTGCATTGTTTCAGCAGGTGCTTATGCTCTGTATCATCCAGCCATAAGCCGATAAAATGTTCGCGTTTTCGCATGGCAGTCTCCTTTTTCGTAATGCGTCTCATGGTGAGACGCATTTTTCATAGGCTAGGGGTTTTAAGGGGGCTGCGCCCCCTAACAAGGGTCGTTTGTGTTTAACAAATGACATACTTGCTCGGACAGCACCGCCTTTCGGCGGCGCTGTCCGCTGTAGTGCTGCTGGGTAGATGATTCCTTTTTTAACGGCGCTTTTTTCACAAAAGTAATGCGTCTCACCGTGAGACACATTTCCCCAACATCGTGCTGAACAGTGGAAGGACTGTAAATGCTCATAACACATACTATTTTCTCTGGGTTCCTCTCTTAACTCGTATCTATCCATCACCGTTTGTTTTGTGCTGGGGGTAGGGGGATAGATGGATTGATTAGTATGGATAAAATCAGTTTGGTTTTTATCAGTATAATTTGGGTTTGCTCTTGAAACCTCAAGACGTCGATTTTCCCGACGCCTTGAAGTCGATTTTTCCGACCTCTGGACGTCGGAAAAATCAGCCGGTGAAGTAGGCGTGGCAGGGCCTTGGCCGGGTGCCTCTGTATTTTCCTGCACAGTAATCCGCTTGACAAAAATCCTGTCTGGCTTGCCCTGACCCTGTTTGACGCGCTCAATCAGGCCGATGCCCTTGCTGGTGTCCAGTTCTGCCAATAACCGCATGGCCTTGTTTCGCCCGCAGCCTATGGCTTTGCAAACCTCGTTTACAGTGAAGTAAATATAAACCCGCCCGGTGTTGTCGCGCCAGCCATTTTTTGCGGACAGGCTCATGCGGTTTAGCAGCATACCATATAACAACTTGGCATCTGCGGACAGGGGCTTAAAGCGGGGATGGGTGATAAGCTGGCGGGGGATGCGGAAGTGTGAAAACCGTATTTCTTCATCGCCGCAATAATAGTCTGATAAAGTTACGCTCGGCATCGATTGCTCTCCTTTCCAAGAATGAAAAAAGCACGATTGACGTTGATTGTCAAATCGTGCTTTTTTCTGCCTGTTTGATTTTGTCACAAAGGTTCCTATTTTCGGCAACTGCCTTATTATATGTTGTTTTTGGTCTTGTCCTTTATGCGTACTGACCTTATGCGCACTAATTGTTCTTTTGATAGTATATACGATATGGGAAATCCAAACGAAATCGAAGATAGTGAGTGTACCGATGATGCAGTGGCTACCGAAATCTGGTACAGTCTTTCTCTTGATAAAGAAGGAATAACGGAAGCGAATGTTCTTGATGAGTTAGAAAGAAAAAGCGGCCTGATTGAAAGAATAGAAAAATATCTTGGGATTGACCTGAATCAACTAGTTAGAGATGATGATCGCGAAAAGCGTGAACGCAGTAAAATCCTATACTTTTTCTATATACTAGAGCACAGATACTATCCCAACATCAACGTGCTTATGCTACTTGACAAGCCCTCAATGGAGAATATAGATAATACATTTTTAGGGTGGCAGACACATAATGGAAAAATTGTGAGAACTGTAAAGGAAGCCTTGGGAAAAGAGCTTCCTTTAGGCGAAAAAGGCCGTGTTTATTCAACCATAGCGGCCATATCCACTGAATGGGATAGCACCCTAAACAACGCACGGCTCCTTCTGGACTTTTTACATGACTATGGATTTGACTACACCTCAGTAGAGTTGCTTCATTCGCCGATACCTATTTTTATAAGTAATGAAGGTAGTCGGGAGAACACCTGTCAATACCCAGTTGAAAGACTATATTTAACCGTATCCCAGAGGGAATATTTGGGCAACTTACTTGACATCGCTTTTGTAAACAAAATTCAAAGCAGCAATAGCTACGATGTTCCTCCTGAGCTTGTTGAGGAAATGAGATCTCTCATCCATAAGCCTTTAGATTTTAATAATGTTGAGGAACACATCAAAGACAATGCTCTGAGGTTATCCTACTATGTCTACCTTGGGAAAAAGACAACCAAGGAGGACGTTCGACGCATACGCACATTCGCACACAAATTTCAAAAGTTTCTGAATTTTTGTAATCGAGCGAATTGCGTAATTCCTATACAAGAAATCTCAAACGAACTTCAAATTGTCTCCTTCTTGCAGGCATTGATATTGGACGATCAGAGTGAAGCGTTTGACTATACTTATCACGACTACCAAGATAGGGCTAAACATATGATGCGTGTCCAGGCAGCCCTAAAAAATGATAAAAGTGTACCAGATGCGCTACAGGTCTATTGGATTCGGAAAGTCACTGACCGCTGGTACGCAAACGTTGGCAAATATGATGTCCGGTTGAAATTGCGGGAAATCGAACAAGCCTGCGATGAACTCAGGAAGCAGATATTGAGCCAATCTACTTTGGATGGAATGGTAGCTACACACGATTTCTACTTGGACCAGATTGACCCTGGCTTCTTTGAGGTCAGCAATCAGATTCGGTCAGTCATTCGTGTGCTTAACTATTTACAAAGTATAGGGTTTAGCTATGAAGATCATGAGTGCAAAATTCGATATGCCTTTTTAGATTCAGAGGATTGCGAGGGCATCTGTGATGCGATTCTGGTGAACATCCAAGGCACAATTCGAGACCGTGACTCATCCTGCCAGATAGCGTGTGAGGCTAAGGGAACTGCTATGAGAGATGCAGGATTCCTTTTGGAATTGGCGTTTGATTATGTGGAAAAGACGTGCAAATTGATACGATTTAACCCTATTTGGGGATAAAAGAAAATGGTGGAAATTTTGGAGTGCTCCGTTTTTTTACGGAGCACTTTTTTTGTTGTATACTGACTGCACGCAGAACCCAAGAAGACCGATTTTTGTGCCTTGAAAACTAAATATTGAAAGGAGATCGAAGTCATGAAACAGGAAAATGACAACCTCTATACCAAATCGGAGGAAACTGTGAATGGTCCTCCCCGTGTTGGGGACAGTGACGTACTCGGCGATTCTGCTGCATCTGATGTCAGCCAAACGGCTAATGACAACACCGATAATTCCTGGGAGCATCAGCTCAACACGTTCAAGCTGAAGATCGAGGATCTGCAAGAACGCTTCGAGCAATCGTACCTGGAAATCGGCGGGCTGCTCATCCAAGCCAGAGAGGTCTATAAAGGCCACGGCGACTGGATCAAATGGCTAAAAGAGAATGTGCCTTTCTCGGTCAGACACGCGCAACGTCTGATTCGAGTTGCGGAGATGTTTGACGACGCGACCTTGGTGTCGCGCTTGAGACTGACTTCCTCAAAGGCTTACATCCTCACTAGACTCGACAAGAAAGATATGAACAATTTCCTTGAAAGCGGCCACATCTTTCGTATTGGGGGCAATCCTAAGTTTGTTAAAGATATGACTCGGCGGGAATTGGAACTTGCAGTCACGATCCATTTGAAAGGTAAGTTGACATCGACAGATCATGAAGAGGTCACTTCTTCTATTCAAGATAAGGAAAATCTGAAAGATCGTGTTGAGTCAAACCTTGAGGAGCTGAGGAAAATCTTGAATAAAACTATCATTTCCATCAAGGGTTCCGATTCAGATACCCGTGCTTCGTGGATTGCTGAATTGGATGATCTATGCAAAACCAGTCTAGATCAGTTGTCTTCAGCCGCTGAATAAGTAACACTTCTCGCTAGTTCAAAGAGCACTGTTATCTGCTTTCTGTTTTGGAACGTGCCGGATGTGCCTGAATTTTTTCGCCAGACGAAAAGGGCTTGGACAACGTGAAATCTGTTTAAGTTATGCCGGATGGAGAAAAAATTCGGGCGCAGTTGGTACGTTGCAGGCGGCACACTGATTCTGAATAATCCAAATTGTACCCAAACGAAACGGTGGACGAAAATGCAGGATTATCACTGTTGCTCCAGGTACAATGTTCGCAGGAGGCAACTACTATGGGAAAGAAGAAAAAGACGGACATGATGATGTATAGTGGCATTATGTCAGCATATCCAATGATCTCACAGATCGACAGGCCCAAAATTGAGCCAGGCAGAAATATTCCAGATGATATGATTTTGGATGTTGAAGATTCTGGCGTGTTTCTAGGATTGGATACAGGCAATGGCAAGGGGTACTATGTGGGGAAACGCTCAACCGATGATGGAAATATTCTGGTTGTGGGAATCAACGGTTCTGGCAAAAGTCACTTTCTTGCTAAGTCAACACTTAGGACGATGGACGATCCTGCTGTGGTTCTTGACATAAAGGGCGAAATGTCGAGTTGCTATGAGATTTTGCAGCATAGGGGGCTTGCAAGAAGGTCGCACATCGTATTCGCCCCGACCAACGGCGGAGTTCACTATGATGTGTATGCGTTGTTGGAGAGAAATGATCCACATTTAGTCCAGTATGTTCTAGAGATCGCTAACGCCATTATCCCTATGCCGTTAGATGTGAGGGAGCCGTACTGGATCAATATGGCACGAGATTTTCTATCGGGTGCGATTATCTACTATTTTGAAAAAGGGTACGACTTCATTGATACCATTTTGTTGGTGCAGACTACATCTGTGGCCGACTTATGCAAGAAGATCATGGCAGGTAATGTATCTCTCGCTAAGACGTTCGTCAGTGATATTTCTTCCTTGAAACCAGAGCATCAGGCCGCTATTGGCACGGATGTTAAGCAGTACACCATGATCTTTGCTACTAATCCCGACATTCAGTATGCGTTGTCAAAGGATGAAAATACGGTATCTTTTTCATGGAAAGATATTGTAATGAACGAAGATGCTCCTAACGTATTTCTGTGCCTGGATCAGTCTCGATTGGAACAGTGGAGTGGTGTGATTCGGTTGATGATTACGCAGCTAATCCGGCAGATCGAACGCCGTCCCGACGAACATAGTCCCCAGGGAGCAGAAACGAAGCCAATCTTGTTACTGTTAGACGAGTTCCCGTTGTTGGGGCGGATGGAGGTAATCACCGAAGCTATGACAACGTTGCGCTCTAAGAAGGTCACTCTGTATCTCGTAATTCAAAGTATAGCACAGCTTGATGCAGTCTATGGTTCTGACATTCGTAAAATCTTGGTGGATAATTGTCAATACAAGGCAATTCTGCAAGTCACAGAACCAGAGACACAAGAGTACCTAAGCCGAATGATCGGCACCATTGCGACTGCAAAGATCAGCGTGTCTCAGAGTTTTAATTCCATCATGGAGCGATCATCTTGGGGAGCGCAAGTCCAAGAAATTCGTGAACCCTTGATCCACCCACATGAGTTCAGCACTAATCAAGACATATGGCTGCATACGCCATACGGATTCCTCAGTACAATCAAGCTGCCAGCCACAGTGACAGACCAGCCAATTCCCACATTCGATAAAACCATTGCGGAATATTTTAGGAGGTACACAGAATGAGAATCAGTGTTGAAGAACGACTTGCACGAGCTAGGAAGAGAGAGGAACAACTCGAACAGAGGAACATTTTGGTCGAGAATCAGGCAAGGGAAGCAAAGAAGAAGTCAGATAGCCGCCGTTTGTTTATCATCGGGGAACTGTTCTGCAAGCATTTTCCCATTGCTCTAGAAATCGCACCGGGCAGGTCAGTCGAGGAAGACCGTCTCAATTTTGAGTGCCTGGATAACTTCATAGAAGCATTGGCGAGATGTCAGCAATGTTACCAAGAGATTGAAGATTCTCTGATCGGGAAACAGTAATGCAGTCTCATAATGGTGGTAATGATTGGAACCTGTGTATGCGCACTTACATACCAGACGTAGGCAACACTTGAAAG
This sequence comes from uncultured Clostridia bacterium, assembly GCA_947365965.1. Lineage (GTDB taxonomy): Bacteria > Bacillota > Clostridia > Oscillospirales > Oscillospiraceae > Pelethomonas. Next base: position 38,208 of record CANAZG010000010.1, on the reverse strand, counting down.
GAAGGATATTTATGGAGGTCATATCGTTTCACGTTGGCACTATAAGCCGGGGAAAGGGCAGATCATCGGTACAGATGGCGGCGTATTGTTCCCGAAGCAAACTGCTCGATGAACGTACCGGGGAGACATACAGCTATGCCGGACGCTCAGACCTGGTTCATCACGAAGTTATGCTGCCGGGTCATGCACCAAACGAATTTTACAGTTCGGAGATTCTTTGGAGCAATGTTGAAAAAATAGAGAAGAGCCGCAATGCGAGATTAGCGCGGGCAATCATCGTCGCCTTGCCGAAGGAGCTTGATGCCAAAAACCATATTGCTATGGTTCGGCAGTATGTGCAGGAATACTTCGTGAAAAGCGGAATGTGCGCCGACATTTCCATTCACGACAAGGGTGATGGAAACCCTCACGCTCACATTTTACTTACAACCAGGCCCTTAGACTGCGCTGGCAGATGGATGAGCAAGCAGCACAGAAATTATCTTCTCGACAAAAATGGGGAAAGAATTTTTGATCCAGTTAAAGGGCGATACAAGCTCGGTAGGAGCATCAAGACCCATAATTGGGATGATTCTGAGCGGGTCCAGGAATGGCGTGCTGGTTGGGCAAAAGCCTGCAACGCACAGTTCCGACAGTACGGTATCGACAAAGAGGTCACTTGTCTGAGTTACGCAAGGCAGGGCATCGACCGTGAACCCACCAAGCATTTGGGGGCAAAGGTAAGGGCCATGGAAGAACGTGGCGTACTGACTGATCGCGGCAACGACAACCGCAGGATCATAGCTGAACGCCAGCGGCAAGATCGGCAACGCTTTCGGCAGCGCATGGGGCAAAATCACACTCGAAGCATGGAACGGGATTTATAACAACGAGAACGTATGTACCCTACACTGGATTATATATTCTCTCTCCAAGGAGGTGAACACCATGCAAAAAAGCATCCTGAAACTGGAAACGTCCAGCAACGCATCCAGTTACAGGACAATTTTCAAGACCCGCCATGGGCGGACGTTGTTCCTATCTTTGTCAGTCAACGGCCCCATCTGCACCATTACAGATTGTTTCTACACCGACCGAAGCCAGGGCAGGACAGGTGCGGCGCGCTACAGTTCCAAGCCTAAAAAGCTACGGACGCTTCAATTCCCCGCCGAGAACCTGCTGGCGGTAATCGAAGCAGAGCTGGACAAAAAGTTTTACGGCGTGGAGTTCGTGGAGACGGAGCAGACTAATCTTTCTCCGGACAAGTACATAGACTTCAGAGCCAGCAGCTCCAACAGGAAATACCGTTTCCTGATTATGGTCGGGGATGGTGGCAATTATCATGGCCTTCCCATGCGTCTGCGGACACGGCTCAAAACCAAACTCCACAGATCGGTGTACGTAGAGCTGGCCTACTACAAGGACGGGAAAGGCGTGGCCAGGCAGTGCTGCTACTATGACAGGCAGTACAAGCGGCACGGCATCAAAATCACACCGCCAACCCTGATTAGCTGCTTCTTTCCCTATACCCGGGAGGGCGTCCTAAATCTGCTCAACCACGAAATATGCTGTGACTTCACGCATATTATCGTAACGGATGGGATCGACGTTGATGCTAATACTACGCCCCTGTGTGGGGCCGTCTAGGAGGTATTGCAATGGCTAATCTAAAAGATGAATACACGGACATCAAAGACCGGAAACACCGTGTAGAGCATTTTACTGTCCATGAAGAGGACCCAGCCAATCGGGAGCGGCTTAAAGAAGAGCTGTTTCTGGCTTTGACCAGCACAGAAAAACGTATTCCAGCATAGGAAGTACATACATTTTACCATGAGGAAAGGGGGTGTGTCAAATGGCGATCATTCTGTATGCCCGTAAGTCGGTGGAGCGGGAGAACAGCATTAGCTGCGAAACCCAGCTTGAGTATTGCAGGTCTGTTATTAAGCCCGATGAGCGGGACGAAAAGATCATAACCTTTGTGGACAACGGCTTCTCCGGCGGCAATGTCAACCGGGACGGCTTCCAGAAGATGATGAAGCTGGTGCGGCAGGGGAAGGTCAAAAAGGTCATCGTTTACAAGCTGGATCGTATCAGCCGTTCTCTGTCGGACTTCGTGAACATTTTGCAGGAGTTCAAGGAGCACAAGGTTGAGTTCGTGTCCTCTCAGGAGTCTTTTGACACATCCTCGCCTTATGGGGAGATGATCGTCAAGCTCCTGATGGTGTTCGCCGAGTTTGAGCGGACATCCATTATCAACCGTGTCACCCAGGCATACGCCCACCGCAGTGAAATGGGGTTCTATATGGGCGGCCGCCAGCCCTATGGCTTCGAGTTGGTTCCGACAGTCATTCATAATGTCAAGACTAAGAAGCTGAATCCAATCCCCGCTGAGGTAGAGCAGGTACGCTACATCTTCGAGGTCTACGCTCAGGAGAGCGTGTCACTGCGGCGGCTCCTGGATATTCTGGTAGCCGAGGGGAAGCAGCCCTTGAATGGCAGCAGTTGGACAACGGCGAAGCTGTCCACACTGCTAAAGAACCCTATCTACGTCAAGACCGATTCCGATGTGTACGACTACTATGACCGCCACGGCGTTCAGATGGTCACAGACGTATCTATGTTTACCGGGGAGAATGGGGCGCAGCTCTACGGTCACACCAAACATGACCCCAGCAGCTCGGATTGGTCGGATATGAAGCTGGTGCTCTTAACCCACCCCGGTATTGTGGATTCTGACATCTGGCTCAGATGCCAGCGGAAGCTGGAGAAGAACCGGCAGATCGGGAACAGCGTCAACAACCCTACCAGTTGGCTGGCAGGGAAGGTGGTCTGTGAGAAGTGTGGCCACACCATGACCACCATCAAGGGGAAGATCAACAAGAGCGGCGAGATGCGGCGGTATTTCAACTGCACCGGAAAATCCCACAAGAAAACCTGTACAGGGCCGAAGGTGACGATCTATGCTGAGGATTTGGAGAATATGGTTTATGAGTGCATCTCCGTGAAGCTGGCAGATCTGAAGGAGATGAACCGCACTACCCGAAAAGGAGACACGGCAGAGGTCAACGAGCTGAAGCTGAAAATCAAGGCTATTGAGAAGTCGGAGAAACAGCTTTTGGACACTATGCTGGCGGGTGGATTCAACGATGATCTTCTGGCGCTGGCGAATCAAAAGGCTACCCAGCTCAAGAGGGACCGGCTGGCTCTGTATGAGCGGATAGAGGACTTGAAAAGCCGTGATGATGAAACCGATGTTGTTGTCAATCTGGCGAAGTCATGGAGGACTGCCGACTACAAGCGCAAAAAGGCTGTCGCTATGATTATGATACATAAAATTGTTATCAGCGAGGATGGCAGCACGAAGGTGCTTTGGAACATATAGCAGACCGTCAGGGCTTTGATGCCCTGGCGGTTTTCTGTATGCTGACTGTTGAAAATTTCATGGTTTTGTGGTAAAATTGACATATCGAAATGAAGGAGGGCAGATATGGCAATCAGTGACCTGCTCCAGAGAATTGATGATTATGCGGCTATGATCCGTGCATACCGCCCGCTTTCCGAAGCAGAGGTAAGAGAACTGGATGCTTACTACCGTATAGGAATAACTTATAGCTCCAATGCGTTGGAAGGAAACTCTCTGACCCTCTCCGAAACAAAGGTGCTGTTGGAGGACGGCATTACTGTGGGAGGCAAACCCATCCGGGATTGTTATGAGGCTACAGGCCACGCCAGGGCCTACGACTATATGCTCACATTAGCCAGGAGCGGCAGCCTTTCCATCACAGAGGATGTCATCCGGCATTTGCACTGCCTGTTTTACAATGGCATCGACCCGGAGACAGCAGGGGAGTACCGAAAAGGGCAGGTGTTCATCACAGGAACCGACTACGTCCCGCCCACCGCTGAAGACGTTTCTCAATGTATGGCACACTTTGCGGCGGAGCTGGCAGAGCGGCAGGAGAGCCTTCACCCAGTAGAACTTGCCACTTATGCGCACCGACGTTTGGTGGATATTCACCCGTTCCAGGACGGCAATGGAAGGGCTGCCCGGCTGTTGATGAACTTGATCCTGATAAACCAGGGCTACTGTATTGTATCCATTCCTCCGGTGCTGCGGCATGATTATATTGTGGCATTGCAGCAGGCCCAGAGGGAAAATCGGCCATCTGACGAAGCTTTTCTCAAGCTGATTGCGGAGTGTGAGATCGAAGCCCAGAAGGACTACTGCCGGATGTTCCGTATCAAGCTCCCGAAGGTATAAGGGCAGTCAACTTTTTGGAAAATACGGCTATCGAGTTGATTTTGCATTGCAATAGGAGTATAATAGACATAGAAAACTGGAAGGAGCTTTTGCTATGGCAGATACGACTAATTTTAGTGTCCGCATGGACAGCGAAGTCAAGAAACAGTGTGAGGCACTCTATAACGATTTAGGTATGACGCTCACTACCGCCATCAATGTGTTCCTGCGCCAGTCCCTTCGCGTGGGCGGCCTGCCTTTTGAGCTAAGGCAGGAGAGGCCCAATAAGGAGACGATTGCCGCTATGTTGGAGGCGGAGAGGATTGCCCATGATCCATCCGTAAAGGAGTACGATGATTTAGACGAACTGTTTGCGGAGTTGCGCTCGTGAGGAAGACAAAATATAGGGTCAAGCCTACCACGCAATTTAAGAAGGATTTTAAGCGGGCAATCAAACGGGGCAGAGATATGTCCCTGTTGGAAAAGGTCATCGCCGCGCTTGCTATGGGCGAAAAGCTGCCGGAGAAAAATAAAGATCATAGTTTATCTGGAAATTGGGCAGGGCATCGGGAGTGTCACATACTCCCAGATTGGCTGCTGGTGTACCGTATTGACGATGATGTGCTGGTTTTGACGCTGGTTCGCAATGGGACGCATAGCGATGTGTTTGGAGAGTAGGTATCGCTGGATGACTACCATCTGCGCTTGAGTATTACGATATAAAATGCGTTGAAAATATCCCCTGTGAGCCGCCGCCCACAGGGGATAAAATCTGCTTAAATCAGTATGGTTTGCTTCGCCGAACCTCTGGAAGTGGACGATCTCCCGCTCACGCAGGAATCGGATGGCATCGCTGACATCCGGGTCATCGCTCAGACGCAGGATGTTGTCGTAGGTTACGCGGGCCTTCTGCTCCGCCGCCAGGTCCTCAGTGAGATCAGCGATCATATCCCCAGTCACCTGCATGGTGGCGGCGCTCCAGGGTGCACCGGAGGCGGCGGTGGGGTAGACGCCGGTGGTGTGGTCCACAAAGTAGGCGTCAAAGCCTGCGGTGCGGATCTGCTCATCCGTGAGGTTCCTGGTCAGCTGGTGGACGATGGCGCCGATCATCTCCAGGTGCCCCAGCTCCTCGGTGCCAATATCGGTCAGTAGCCCCTTAAGCTCGGGGTAGGGCATGGAGAACCGCTGACTGAGGTAGCGCAGGGACGCCCCCAGCTCGCCGTCCGGTCCACCATACTGGCTGATAATAGCGGCCGCCAGCTTGGGGTTGGGAGTCTTGATCTTCACAGGATATTGCAGACGCTTCTCATAGACAAACATTACCTTTCGCCTCCTTCCAGCTCCCAGGGCCAGGGATTATTGAGCCACGTGTAACCCGCCGCAGTCACGGAGGTCTGCTGTAGGGGGCCGTAAGCCGCCTCATAACGCTTTTTGCCCTCCTTGGCAAGGCTGACATAGTCTGTGTACAGGGCCAGGGCCTCCTTGTCGTTCTGGTGGGTGTCCAGATAGAGCCCCAGCTCGGTGATGGCAAAGCTCAGGGCCATCAGCTCGCACAGGGCTGTGTTGTCGCAGTTCATCTTGCTCTTGACCGCCTTGAAAAACGGCAGGTTCAGCCCGGGAAACAGGGTGCCGGCGGCCAGAGCCTGCGTCTGGTCGTACCGCTCAGCGCCCATGCCCTGCATGGCAATATAGGGAAACGCCAGATTCGCGCATTTTCCGGGCAGTCCGCCCTCCATAGCGCCGCAGGCGTTGGGGTTGGTATTCTCCAAGGGAATGCTCCTCCTTCAGGGAAAGTCGGGACGCAGAGCGCGCCCTCCATTCATCTTATGCGTCAGGGTGGGATGGGTGCGGCGGCGCTTACCCCTCATACATATTTACCGCCCAGGCGGCATAGGGTGAAGGGAGGTGGTTGCATGTTTTTGACATTCAAAAAGTGGACGGCGCTGTATCTGCTTACGCTGCTCCTGCTCTTTGTGGGATTCGCGGCAATTCTCTGGCAGGGGAGCGCGATCAACGCGTCCAAAAATTTGCTGCTGGAGCAGGGGCCGGTGCTGGTCATCGACCCGGGTCACGGGGGCATGGATGGGGGAGCGGTGGCATCGGACGGCACGGTGGAATCCCAGATCAATCTGGCCGTCAGCCTGCGGATGGAGGAGCTGGCCCGGTTCATCGGCGTGGAGACGGAGATGACCCGCCGTGAGGACGTATCCCTCCACGACGCCTCTGCGGACACCGTCCGGGCCAAGAAGGTCTCGGACCTGAAAAACCGGACCGCTCTGGCCAACGCCGTTCCCGGCGGGGTGGTGGTGAGCATCCACCAGAACAGTCTGCCCGAGGTGCCCAGCGTGTGCGGCGCCCAGGTATTCTACAGCACCGCTGAAGGCAGCCAAGAGCTGGCGGAGGCAGTCCAGTCCGCCCTCAATGATACCCTCAACCCCAGGCCCAAGGAGTCCAAGCAGGCCGGCAGCAGCGTATATCTCCTCCAGCACGCGTCTTCGCCCTCTATTCTGGTGGAGTGCGGCTTTCTCTCCAATCCCCAGGAGACCGCCCTGCTGAATACCCCCGCCTATCAGATGGAGCTGGCCCTCACTGTCCTGTCGTCGGTCCTCGCTCATCTGGGATAAAAAGAGCTGGTCAAACAGGGATGTCTATTGTATAATAGAGAAAAATCAGTGTACACAGGAGGGAACGACAGTGGCAAAGCAGCGCAGCGTCTTTTACTGCACCGAGTGCGGCAACGAGTCCCCCAAGTGGGTAGGGAGGTGTCCAGCCTGCGGGGCATGGAACACGGTGGTGGAGCAGGAGGCGGCCCCAAAAACCAGAGGAGGCCGGGCCGCGCCGCCCAAAAGCCCCTTTCGAACTGTGAAAGCAATCTCCTTGACAGAGGTTGATACAACGGAAGAAATTCGATTTTCTACAGGCATGGGGGAGCTGAATCGGGTACTGGGGGGCGGCGCAGTCAAGGGCTCGCTGGTTCTGGTGGGCGGTGCGCCGGGGGTGGGGAAGTCCACCCTGATGCTCCAGATCTGCGGCAGCCTGTGCCGGGAAAACAGGGTGCTGTACGTCTCCGGGGAGGAGTCTGTGCGGCAGTTGAAGCTCCGCTCCCAGCGGCTGGGGGTGGCCAGCGAGAACCTGATGGTGCTCTCAGAGACGGCGCTGGAGGATATCCTCCAGTCCGTTTCTGACGAGGAGCCGGATATCCTCATTGTGGACTCTATCCAGACGATGTACAACGGCGCACTGGAGAGCCCTCCGGGCAGCATCGGTCAGGTGAAGGACTGCACCATGGCCCTGATGCAGCTGGCCAAGGGACGGGATATCACTGTGTTCGTTATCGGCCACGTGAACAAGGAGGGGTCCATCGCCGGCCCTAAGGTCCTGGAGCACATGGTGGACTGCGTGCTCTACTTTGAGGGGGAGCAGCACAGTACCTGCCGCATTCTGCGGGCGGCCAAGAATCGGTTCGGGGCCACCAATGAGATCGGCGTTTTCGAGATGCTGGACAGCGGTCTGGCGGAGGTGGAGAACCCCTCCCAGATGCTCCTGTCCGGCCGGCCGGACGGCGCGCCCGGCACCTGCGTTACCTGCGTGATGGAGGGGGTGCGGCCGGTGCTGGCGGAGATCCAGGCCCTGCTGGCCCCCACGGCCTACGGCAATGCCCGCCGGTCCAGCAACGGCTTTGACTTCGGCCGGGCGGCCATGCTCCTGGCGGTACTGGAGAAGCGGGGAGGACTGAAGGTCTCCGTCTGTGACGCCTACATGAACATCATCGGCGGGCTGAGCCTGGACGAGCCCGCCGCAGATCTGGCGGCTGTTCTGGCCCTGGCCTCCAGCTATCTGGACCGGCCCATTGCGGCGGATCTGGCCGCCATCGGGGAGGTGGGACTCACCGGGGAACTGCGGGCGGTGAACAATCTGGACCAGCGCCTCAGCGAGGTCCGGCGGCTGGGGTTCAAAACCTGTGTGGTGCCCCACAGGCGGGGGAAGAGCCCCGCACCCCTAGAGGGCCTGCGGGTGGTGGAGGCCGCCAACATCGTGGAGGCCATCCGGGCGGCCCTGGGGAAGTAGAAATCATAAGGGAGGCATATATGCTCAATCCTATCGTTATTGGCGCGTAAGCAGAGCTATCGCAGCCAATAAATAATGAATACGTGTTGCAGATAGACTTTGCTGTTCCTGTAAAAATGTTATGTGGGAGCGCAACAATGAGCTATAAAAACGCAACACACGTTCTGCCGAAGGGCCTATTGCGAAGGGTTCAACAGTACGTCGATGGAGAATTTCTCTACATTCCCAGAGCGGCAGGCAGCAAAAAAGCGTGGGGTGAATCTACCTCAATCCGCCAAGAGCTGCTTGACAGAAACAGTCGCATTTATGCAGAGTATCTCTCCGGGGTGGGCATGGACGCCTTAGCAGCGAAATACTACCTGTCGCTGAAAAGCATTCAGCGAATTGTCCGGCAGTTGAAAAATCGTGATTAATAAAGAGGCTGATGTGGTTTGAGAAACCGCATCAGCCTCTTTTCTCATCTTCTCTTCATAAAAGAACGTGAGGTTGGAGCTGATAGGAGGTCTCTGCTATAATTTTCTTATCAAAACACAAAGGAGATTCTTTATGAGAGGACGTTGTGAAAATCCACCCTTCTCTTTACGGATTACAGAAGTAAAGACGGAGGCATACTATGAAAAAAATCACATGGCAAGTGCAATATCCTTTTTTCCCGCGGGTATCAAGGCACTGTAAAAAATGTGGGAAAAACACAAAATTCTCCTGTTCTGAAAAATTTCGCGTGAATGCCCAGCGGAGGACCTTGGACGTATGGCTTATTTACCATTGTGTGGACTGCAATACCACATGGAACGCCAGAATTTACTCCCATATTTCCCCGCAGTCATTCAATCCAGAAGAACTAGAGGGATTTCAGGGCAATAGCCATTCTCTTGCGAAGGAGTATGCCATGGATGCCGGCTTCCTCAGCAAAAATGGCGTTGATGAAGTCGAGGTTCCGCCCTATTCCATAATGGGAGAAGATTTTCTGCCCAGCGAAAACGTAGAGCTTACGATCAAGAGCAAGTATCTGTTTCCAATAAAGGTGTCTGCGTTAATCAGGAAAAAGCTGCATCTGTCACAAGCGGCATATTTGCAGATGATTGAAAACGGCACGATAAAGAGCATTCCAGAACAGGATTTGAGAAAATGTAAATTGAAGAATACCATTATCCTTATTTTTTCAAAATAAAAACCTGAAATGGATACAGAGATGGCATTCATCTGAAAAGAGCGTCCCGGACTTGACAAACGCGCCGCAGTTGGCTATACTAAGCTGGAAAAAGGCTGTGAAGGGGAGCAGTACGCTCATCGCGGACGCGCAGAGAGGGGCCGGCTGGTGGAAGGTCTCGGGACGCGGGAGCGGAAGTCGCCCTGGAGCTCCGTCCCTGAGCGCAAGCAGGGGGCGGCGGGAACTCCCGTTACAGAGGCAAAAGTGCCCCCGGTATGGCCGGGGGAACGCAGGTGGTACCGCGGATGGTTTCATTCGCCCTGAGCAGGAGACTGCTCGGGGCGTTTTTTCTTGGAGGGGAGGCTTGCTATGGAGGAATATGTCGTTCGAACCACTGTGGACCGCAGGGCCATGACGGCCCTGGCAAGGGCGGCCCGGAAGACCCTGCGGCGGCGGCGCAGCCGTCTGGTCCACACCTTTGGCATGGCGGTCACCGCCGCCATGCTGGTGCTGGCCCTGGGAAACTGGATGATCGGAGACAGGACATGGCTGCTGGATCTGGCGCTGGCGCTGCTGATGCTGGTGGTGACGGCCTCAGAGGACACGGTCAACGGCCTCGTCGGCCTGCGGCAGGTGCAGCCCGGGTCCCGGGAGGTGACCGCGGAGTTTACCGGCGAGCACTACGTCCACCAAACTGGGACCGCCGTAAGCCTCTGGCAGTACGACAAGGTGCAGGCCGTGTGCGAGACAGGGGAGTACTTCATCCTTCTGCTGGACAGCCGCCACGGTCAGGTCTACGCCAAGAAGGGCTTTACCCATGGTACGCCGATGGCCTTCCGGGACTTTATCAGCCGGAAAACCGGCAAGCTGATTGTCTATATTTAATCACTCACTGAGAACAGGAGAATACTATGAGAAAAGAACTGCCAAAGACCTATGAGCCCCAGGAGGTGGAGGGGAAGATCTACCAGGCCTGGATGGACGGGAACTGCTTCCACGCCGCGCCCAACCCGGATAAGAAGCCCTTCTCCATTGTCATGCCGCCCCCCAACGTCACCGGCCAGCTCCACATGGGCCACGCCATGGACTGCACCCTCCAGGACATCCTCATCCGCTACAAGCGGATGCAGGGCTATGAGGCCCTGTGGATGCCCGGCGTGGACCACGCCGGCATTGCCACCCAGATCAAGGTGGAGGAGGAGCTGCGGAAGAACGAGGGCCTCAGCCGCCACGATCTGGGCCGGGAGAAGTTCCTGGAGCGGGTGTGGGACTGGAAACACAAGTACGGGGACCGCATCGTGGAGCAGCAGAAGAGGATGGGCTCCTCCTGCGACTGGGAGCGGGCCCGGTTCACCATGGACGAGGGCTGCTCCAAGGCCGTGCGGGAGACCTTCTGCGAGCTCTACGACAAGGGCCTTATCTATAAGGGCAGCCGGATCATCAACTGGTGCCCCCACTGCGTCACCGCCCTGAGCGACGCGGAGGTGGAGTATGCGGACAAACCGGGCCACTTGTGGTATATCCGCTACCCCCTCTCCGACGGCAGCGGGGATCTGGTGGTGGCCACCACCCGGCCGGAGACCATGATGGGGGACACCGGCGTGGCGGTGAACCCGGAGGACGAGCGGTTCAAGCATCTGGTGGGCAAGACCTGCGTGCTGCCCATCATGAACCGGGAGCTGCCCATTGTGGCGGACGAGTACGTGGAGCTGGGCTTCGGCACCGGCGCGGTGAAGATGACCCCGGCCCACGATCCCAACGACTTCGAGGTGGGCCTGCGCCACAACCTGGAGAGCATTCGGGTCATTGACGACAACGGCGTCATCAACGAAAACGGCGGCCCCTACGCGGGCATGGACCGCTACGAGTGCCGGAAGAAGCTGGTAAAGGACTTGGAGGACCAGGGTTATCTGGTGAAGACCGAGGACTACAGCCACAACGTGGGCACCTGCTACCGCTGCAAGAGCGACGTGGAGCCCCTCATCTCCGCCCAGTGGTTTGTGAAGATGGCCCCCCTGGCCAAGGAGGCCCTGCGGGTGGTGAACGAGGGGGAGGTCCAGTTCATCCCTGAGCGCTTCTCCAAGATCTACACCAACTGGATGGAGAACGTCCACGACTGGTGCATCTCCCGGCAGCTGTGGTGGGGCCACCAGATCCCCGCCTGGACCTGCGCCGACTGCGGCCATATCACCGTGGACCGGACCGATCCCACCTGCTGCGCCAAGTGCGGCAGTACCAATATTGAGCGGGACCCGGACGTGCTGGACACCTGGTTCAGCTCAGCCCTGTGGCCCTTCTCCACCCTGGGCTGGCCGGAGAAGACCCCGGAGCTGGACTACTTCTATCCCACCTCCGTGCTGGTCACAGCTTATGATATCATCTTCTTCTGGGTCTCCCGGATGATCTTCTCCGGGTGCGAGCAGATGAAGAAGTACCCCTTTGAGAAGGTGTTCATCCACGGTCTGGTCCGGGACGACAAGGGCCGGAAGATGTCCAAGAGCCTGGGCAACGGCATCGAACCCCTGGAGATCGCGGACAAGTACGGCGCGGACGCCCTGCGCTTCAATCTGATTACCGGCAACAGCCCGGGCAACGACATGCGCTTCTTTACGGAAAAGTGCGAGGCCATGCGGAACTTTGCCAACAAGATCTGGAACGCCAGCCGGTTTGTGATGATGAACCTGACCATTGACGAGGTGACGCTTCCGGAGAAGCTGGAGCTGGAGGACAAGTGGGTCCTCTCCAAGCTGAACACCCTCATCAGGGAAGTCACGGAGAACATGGACGCCTACGAGCTGGGCGTGGCCTCGGCCAAGGTCTACGACTTCATCTGGGACACCTACTGCGACTGGTATATCGAGCTGACCAAGAGCCGGATGCAGGGGGAGGGGGCGGAGAGCACCCAGAACGTGCTCTGCTACGTGCTCATCCAGCTTTTGAAGCTGCTCCACCCCTTCATGCCCTTTATTACCGAGGAAATCTATCAGGCCCTGCCTCCTGTGGCAGGGGAGGAGAGCCAGTTCATCATGTGCGCCCCCTGGCCGGTGTGGGAGGAGAAATTCGCCTTCCCCAAGGAGGAGGCGGACATGGAGGACATCATGGACGCCATCCGAGCCATCCGGGCCCGGCGGGCGGAGATGAACGTGCCCCCCAGCCGGAGGGTTCAGCTGACCGTAGCTGCGGCCCGGCAGGAGACCTTTGCCGTCGGCGCGCCCTTCTTCCAGCGTCTTGCCAGCGCCAGCGAGGTCCGTGTGGTGGACGCGGGCCAGATCCCCGCCGCCCAGGGCATGGTGGAGGTGGTCACACACGCGGCCCGGGTGTTCATGCCCCTGGCGGAGCTGGTGGACGTGGCCCAGGAGCTGGAGCGGATCGCCAAGGAGAAGGCCAAGGCGGAGGGACACCTCAAGGGCATCGAGGCCAAGCTGAGCAACGAGGCCTTCACCTCCAAGGCTCCCGCCCACATCGTCCAGAACCAGCGGGAGCAGGCGGAGAAGCTGCGGGCCCTCATTGCCCAGCTGGAGCAGTCCGCCAGGGCCATGGGGCAATAATTGCAGAAAAAGTGTGGAAAAAGTATTGAAATTGCCTCCATATTGGGGTATACTATTTCCGCTGTAAGAACGGCTCATTCTATAATGTAAAGAAAAAGGAGAACTGCAATGGTTACCATCACAAAAGATACCATCATCGGTGATATTCTGGATATGGCCCCCCAGACCGCGCCCATCTTCCTGTCCATCGGCATGCACTGCCTGGGCTGCCCCAGCAGCCGGGGCGAGACCGTGGAGGAGGCCTGCGCCGTCCACGGCGTGGATGTGGAGAAGCTGCTGGAGGCCGTCAACGCCGAGGCCAATAAGTAAAAAGGACCAGCATACAGGGACTCATAGGATAACTATGAGTCCCTCGCTGAGTTTCCAAGCCCGGCGGAGAGGAGGGAGGACTGTGCCGGATCGTCTGGAGCTGGGGCCCCGCCTGCGGGCCATTGCGGAGCTCGTACCGCCCCGCTGCCGCACCCTGGCGGACATCGGAACGGACCACGGCTACATTCCCGTATCCCTTCTGCTGGAGGGGCGGCTGGACCGGGCCATTGCCGCCGATATCGGCGCACCGCCCCTGGACCACGCCCGCCGCACCGCCGGGCTCTACGGCGTTTCGGACCGGGTGGACTTCCGCCTGGGAGACGGGCTGGCGGTGGTGGAACCCGGAGAGGCGGAGGTGATCGTCATCGCCGGCATGGGGGGCGACACCATCACCGAGATTCTGGCCGCCGCCCCCTGGAGCCGGGACGGGTCCCTGCTTCTGCTCCAGTGCATGAGCCGGACCGACGTGCTGCGCCGGTGGCTGCCGGCAAACGGTTACGCCGTCTGCCGGGAGAAGCTGGTGCAGGACAAGGGGGTGCTCTACCCCATCCTGGCCGTCCGGGGGGGCGAGATGCCCCCCGCCACGGAGGCCCAGGCCCAGGGCGGTTTCCTGCTGGAGGGGGATCCTCTATGGGGACTGTACCTTGCGGACCGGCTGCTGCGCCTGCGGCGGGCCGCCGCAGGGCTTCACCGGGCCAGGGATCCCGCCCTGGGGGAGAAGCGGGAGCAGCTCCTGGCGGTGATCGGGGAGCTGGAGCGCAGAAAAGAGGAGTGGGAGCATGACAAGCGTACATGACATTGAGAGCGCCCTCTGGCAGCTGGCCCCCCGGGAGCTGGCCCAGAGCTGGGACAACGTGGGACTGCTGGTGGGCCGGCCGGACCGGGAGGTGCTGCGGGCGCTGGTGGCCCTGGATATCACCGAGGCCGTAGTGACGGAAGCGGAGGAGCTGGGCGCGGAGCTGATCGTATCCCACCATCCGGTGATGAACTGCCACTGGCACATGGTCCAGACCCTCCGCAGCGACGATCTCCAGGGCCGGCTGCTGCGGCGTCTGGTGGCCCGGGATCTCTCCGCCATCTGTATGCACACCAATCTGGACGCTGCCCAAGGGGGCGTCAACGACGCGCTGGCTGCGGCGCTGGACCTCCGGCAGGTGGAGCTGCTGGAGGAAGAGGAGGGGATCGTCCGCGTGGGGCTGCTCCCCGCCCCCGAGCCCCTGCCGGCGTTTCTGGCCAGGGTCCGCGCCGCCCTCTCGCCCAACGGCATCCGGTACGTGGACGGCGGGCGGGAGATCTGCCGAGTGGCGGTAGGCGGCGGAGCCTGCGGCGGCTCCTTCCGCCGGGCGGCGGAGCGGGGCTGCGACGCCTTTGTCACAGCGGACGTGAAGTATGACCAGTTTCTGGACAGCCAGGCCATGGGCCTGAGCCTCATTGACGCGGGCCACTTTCCCACGGAGAATGTGATCTGCCCGGTAGTGACGGCGTATCTCAGAGAGCGTTTTCCGGACCTGGAGGTGGTGAAGTCCGCCGTCCACCGGGAGGCGGTTCAATATGATATCATGTAAAATTGATCTTTTGGGTCCTTTTTCTTTCAGCGTTTTGGGAGAAAAGAGAACCAATGTAAACGACGGGAAGGAGACGAAACAGTATGTCCGGACATTCCAAATGGCATAATATCCAGAAGACCAAGGGCGCGGCTGACGCCAAGCGGTCCCAGGCGTTCACCAAGATCGCCCGGGAGATGATCGTGGCGGTGAAGGAGGGCGGCAGCGGCGATCCCAACAACAACTCCCGGCTGGCTACCGTCATCGCCAAGGCCAAGGCGGCCAACATGCCCAACGACAACATCAAGCGCACCATTGACAAGGCCCTGGGCGCGGGCAGCACCGACAGCTTCGAGAAGGTGGTCTATGAGGGCTACGGCCCCAGCGGCGTTGCCGTCATCGTGGAGGCCCTCACCGACAACCGCAACCGCACCGCGCCGGAGGTCCGCCACCTCTTTGACAAGTACGGCGGAAACATGGGCGCCAGCGGCTGTGTGAGCTGGAGCTTTGACCGCAAGGGAGTCATCGTCATCGACAACGAGGACGGGGATCTGGAGGAGGAGAAGGTGATGGAGGACGCCCTGGACTGCGGCGCGTCCGACTTCACGGCTGACGGCGATATCTTTGAGATCAACACCGAGCCCGACGACTTCAACGCCGTCACCGCCGCCCTGGAGGCCAAGGGCTACATCTTCGCCTCGGCTGCCATCGAGATGGTGCCGCAGAACTACATCAAGCTCACCGACGAGGACGAGATCAAAAACATGACCAAGATGATCGACCTGCTGGAGGACAACGACGACGTGCAGAACGTCTGGCACAACTGGGAGCAGGAGTAATTGGTAACCCTTCGCCCCCACCAGGGATAGAAAAGAGAGCTGCGGACGCAATCGTCCGCAGCTCTCTTTTTATGAGCGGTCCAGATACCGTCTGGTGTAGGGGCACACGGCAAAGCACATCCCGCACAGGTCCGCCCGGATGCCGGTGGCCCGCTCCATCCGGTCCTCCTGGGTCTGCTTGCAGATCTCCCGCTGGAACAGCTCCTCCCGGGCCATTCCGGCCTGCCAGAGCTTCCCGGTCAGCGCCCTGGCGGGGCACCTGTCTACGCAGATACGGCACTCGCCGCAGCGGCTCTCCACCACCGGCTCGCTCACCGGCAGGGGAGCGTTGGTCACCAGACTGGACAGGCGGATGGCCCCGCCGTACTCCGGTGTGACCAGCAGACAGCTCCTGCCGATCCACCCCAACCCCGCCCGGGTGGCCACGGTCTTGTGGGGGAGAGGGGTGCGCCAGTTCTCGTCCTGGCGAACGGTTTTGGTGGTGTTGGCCCGGGCCTCATAGCCCCGCTCCCGCAGAAACGCCGCCCCGGCCTCCACAATGTTGTCCAGCTGCCCGTTCAGATCGTGGTAGAGCTGGTAGTACTCCGCCGTGGGCGCGGTCTGTAAATCCCTGACCACGTGCTGGGGCAGGGGAATGGCCACGGACACCCCCACCGTGCAGCTGTCCTTCACAATGCCGGTCAGATCCCCGGCGGCCGCCAGCTTCGCGCCCTTTTCCCCGAGGAGGGCAAACAGCTCCTCCCGCAGCGTCTCATCTTTTTCCATAAACAGCCTCCTCACAGCTTGATCCAGTACTGCTCCAGGTTGACGTCCTCCTCCGGCTCGTGGACCGTCCTGTCGTAGACCCCGCCCCAGGAGAGGATGATTTTCCGGCTGGCCGGGTTGGTATCCAGACAGGCCACCATGATTTTGTCCAGGCCGATGTCCCGGCAGACCGGCAGGACCGCCCCCAGCATCCAGGTTCCGCATCCCTTCCGCCGCTCCGACGGCCGGACGGCGTAGCCGATGTGCCCGGCGTATTTCTCCAGGTACTCGTTGAGAATGTGGCGCACCTGAATCATGCCCGCCAGCGTATCCCCCCGCATACACAGCAGCTGGGTGCTCAGCACCCGGCCCTCCGGCAGGGTCTCCAGCCGGGATCTGGCCTGGGTATCCAGCAGCCACTCCATGGGGTCCTCTATCCGGATCAAAGGACCGCAGCCGTCCATGGAGCTGCCCGCGTCCAGGAGCTCCCGGCGAAAGTCCGCGATCTGGGACAGGTGCTCCATCCCCGGGCGCACAAGGCGCAGCGTATCCATCTGTTTTCCACCTCCAAGAGAGGGGAGGGAGGGACCTCTCCGGTCCCTCCCTCCGTGTTTTGGGTGAGCAAGACTGTAAGCCGGGTTCTGTATCTGGCAGTCATCTATCTAGGCGGCCTGTTACCAGACCGCTCCAGCCACCTCCTGAGAACGGCCGGGCCGGCCTCGTGTTCTCCCGCAGTGTTGCTCCGGATAGAGTTTACAGCATCGGACAGTCTCCAGCCGATGGGTGAGCTCTTACCTCGCCTTTCCATCCTTACCGGCGGGTCTGAAAAGAGCCCGCCGGCGGTTTATTTCTGTTGCACTTTTCCTGAAGTCGCCTTCGGCGGGCGTTACCCGTTATCCTTGCCCTGTGGAGCCCGGACTTTCCTCATGGCGGGCCTTTCGGCCTCGCCACGCGACTGCCTGTCTTACTCATCCCTTATTTTACAGGACAAGGGGAGATTTGTCAATGCGGATAGAAAAACTTCTTGTTCCGACCCCGCCGCCTTTCCCTGACGATAAATCTGTTGTTTTCTTCCCCAGGGGGTGGTATAATGTCCCAGTACAAAAGGAGGGATGGCCATGGCGGCGGAGGTTCAACGGATCTCCTGCGGCAGCGCAAACGCCTATCTGGTCCGAAGCGGCAAGAGAAGCATTCTCATCGACACCGGGACCGCGCCCTACAGGGAGCGGGTCCTGGAGGCCTGCCGAAACAGCGGCGTAACGCTGATTCTGCTCACCCACGGCCACGTGGACCACTGTCAGAACGCGGCCTTTCTGGCCAAGGCGCTGGGCTGCCCGGTGGGGATCGGCAGGGAGGACGCGCCTCTGCTGGCGGAGGGCACAGTGCGGCCAGTGACCGGCAGGGGGCTCTGGGGCCGCCTCTACGCGGGCATCTCCAACCGGGTCATCCGTCAAAACAGCATCCCGCCCCACCGGCCGGAGGTCCTGCTGGAGGCGGGTATGGAGCTGACCTCCTACGGCGTGGACGGAGAGATCGTGGCCCTGCCTGGCCACACCGCCGGGTCCGTGGGCGTATTGCTGTCCACGGGGGCGCTGTTCGCGGGGGACGCCATGCAGACCGTATTGGGCCCCGCCTCCGCCTGGTGCTATGAAGACCGGGAGGCGGCGGAGCGGAGCGCGGCCGCCATCCGGCGGATGCGCCCGGCCCTGGTCTGCTGCGGTCACGGAAAACCTACAACTTCACTGGGGAGGGAACCCACATGACATTACAGGACTATCTGCACTCCCTTCAGGGGAAACGTGTGGCGGTCATCGGCATCGGCGTGAGCAACCAGCCGCTGCTGCGCCTGCTGCTGGAGGCGGGGGTGAGCGTCACAGCCTGCGACAAAAAGGACCGGGCCGCTCTGGGCCCCATGGCCGATGAGCTGGAGGCGGCGGGGTGCGCCCTCCAGCTGGGGGAGGACTACCTGGAGGGGCTGGATCAGGACGTGATCTTCCGCACCCCCGGCCTGCACCCCCGGTATCTGGAGGCGGCCCGGGCCCGGGGCAGCGTCGTCACCTCGGAGATGGAGGTATTCTTTGAGGTGTGTCCCTGTCCCATCCTGGCCGTCACCGGCAGCGACGGGAAGACCACCACCACCACCATCATCGCCCGGCTCCTCCAGGCCGCCGGACACAGGGTCCACCTGGGGGGCAACATCGGTCACCCCCTTCTCAGCGAGGCGGACGATATCCGGCCGGAGGACTGGGCGGTGGTGGAGCTGAGCTCCTTCCAGCTCCTGACCATGCGCAGGAGCCCCCGGATCGCCGTGCTGACCAATCTGGCCCCCAACCACCTGGATGTCCACACGGATATGGCGGAGTACGTCAACGCCAAGGCCGCCCTGCTGGACTACCAGGGGTCCGACGGTACAGCTGTGTGCAACTGGGACAACGATATCACCAAAGAACTCTCTGGCAGAACCGCTGGAAAGGTTTTTTACTTCACACGAAATCTGGACCCAATTCCCGCCGCCGGCTGCTTTTTGCGGGGGGAGGCCATCTGGTATCGGGACGAAAACGGGGAGCGGGAGGTCCTGCCGCTGGCGGATATTCTTCTGCCTGGGATTCACAACGTGGAGAACTACATGGCCGCCATCTGCGCAGTCCAGGGTCTCGTGCCGGACGGCGTGATCCGGGACTTTGCCCGCACCTTCGGCGGGGTGGAGCACCGCATTGAGCTGGTCCGGGAGCGGCGGGGGGTCCGCTGGTACAACGACTCCATCGCCTCCAGCCCCAGCCGCACCATGGCGGGCCTGCGCTCCTTCCAGTCAAAGGTGATTCTCATCGCCGGAGGGAAGGACAAGGGGATCAGCTACGCGCCTCTGGGACCGGTCATCAATGAGCATGTCAAGCTGCTGATCCTCTGCGGCGCTACCGCCGGGGCCATCCGGACGGCGGTGGTGGAGGCGGAGAACTACGGGGGCTTGGAGATCCACGAGGCGGCCGACTACCCGGCCGCCGTGGCCCTGGCGGCGGAGCGGGCAGGGGAGGGGGACGTGGTGATCCTCTCGCCGGCCAGCACCTCCTTTGACCGCTTCAAGAACTTTGAGGAGCGGGGGCGTGTATTTAAGGAGCTGGTGCGGGCTCTGCCGGAATAAGGAAAAGCCGTTGCCTCATAGACTGCTCTGAGGTGATGTCCATGCGCCGCAGATACCGGCTCCCCATGCCGCCCGGGCAGAAGGTGAAGCTGATCTGTTTTTTCCTCTCCGTTGCACTGCTGTCCCTGACCATTGTAGGCACCAACCATCTGCGCTCCCTGCTGGGCAATCTGGCGGTGACCCGGGTATCCAACATGGTGGGGCGGGTGGTGACGGAGGCGGTCAGCGACGCTGTGAACAGCGGGGAGATCCAGTATAACAGCCTGATTTCCCTGGAAAAGGACGCAGATGGCGGTATTGCCGCCCTGCAAAGCAATATGGCGGAGTTCAACCGCCTACAGTCCACCATCACCAAGGATATTCTGGACCGGCTGGGTCAGGTCTCAGAGATGGATCTGACCATTCCGCTGGGGACTCTCACCGGCTCCGCCCTCCTGGTGGGCCGGGGCCCCAACTTCAGCGTCCGGATGCAGTCCCTGGGCAGCTGCTCCGCCCACTTTGAAAATCAGTTCGATCAGGCGGGCATCAACCAGACCACCCACCGGATTCTGCTGTGCGTGGACGTATCCATGTCCATTTTGCTGCCCGGCTTTCGCACCAGCACCCAGGTAAGCAACGCCTTCTCCGTGGCGGAGACGGTGATCGTGGGCGACGTACCCGGGTCCTACACCTACTTTGATTCCGGCAACCCCATTGAGCAGGACGCCTTTGACTACTCCATCAACAACGGCTGACCGGCGCGAAGCGCCGAAAAGAGGAGAATTTTCCGTGAAAAAAGCGGTCATAGGGAGCGGCCTGATGATTTCCGGCATGATCGGCGTGTCCTCCCAGCGGATTATCGACACCATTTTAGTGGCCAACCACTGGCAAATCAAGGAGAGCGGACCAGATCTGCTGCTGGCGCTGAGCGCGGCGGCGGTGATCGACGGCATTCTACTCTGTCTGTTCGCCCTGAGGGAACGCTGACAGACAATAGAGCATTCCGCCAATTTTCAAACAAGGCACAGACAAGGAGACCATCCATGGACTACAAAAGCGAAATGAAATCCCTGCGGGACGCCCTTAACGAGGCGGGCTACCGCTACTACGTGCTGGACGATCCGGCCATGCAGGACTGCGAGTACGACCGGCTCCTCCGCCGCCTGGAGGAGCTGGAGGCGGAGCACCCGGAGGAGATCACGCCGGACTCGCCCACCCAGCGGGTGGGCGGCGCGGCCCTGGAGAGCTTCCAGCAGGTGGAGCACCCTGTACCCCTGGAGAGCCTCCAGGACGTGTTCGCCCCGGCGGAGGTGGAGGAGTTCGTGGAGAGGATGGAGGAGGCCCTGTCCTCAGTCTCCTACAGCGTGGAGCCCAAGGTGGACGGCCTGAGCGTGGCCCTGGAGTATCGGGCCGGTGTGTTCGTCCAGGGCGCCACCCGGGGGGACGGCCGGGTGGGGGAGGATGTGACGGAGAACCTGCGCACCATCAAGTCCATCCCCATGACCCTGCCGGAGAAGCTGCCCCGGCTCATCGTCCGGGGCGAGGTGTTCATGCCCAAAAACGTGTTCCACAAGCTCAACCGCCAGCGGGAGGAGGCGGGCCAGCCCCTTTTTGCCAACCCCCGCAACGCCGCCGCCGGATCCCTGCGGCAGTTGGATCCGAAGATCTGCGCCAAGCGGCTGCTGGATATCCGGGTCTTCAACCTCCAGCTGTGCGAGGGCAGGGACTTCGCCTGCCACAGCGAGAGCATCGACTACCTCTCCAGCCAGGGCTTCCAGACTATCCCCCGAAAGGTCCTCTCCAACGCCGGAGAGATCAACGCCGAGATCGCCCAATTAGGGGAGAGCAGGGAGGAGCTGCCCTTTGATATGGACGGCGCGGTTGTGAAGGTAGATTCCTTGTCAGGCCGTGCAGTTGTAGGCAGCACAGCCAAATGTCCCCGGTGGGCTATCGCCTACAAGTACCCGCCGGAGCAGAAGCCCAGCCGGGTGCTGGATATCGTGGTCCAGGTGGGCCGCACGGGGGTGCTGACCCCCAAGGTGGTGGTAGAGCCGGTGCGTCTGGCAGGAACCACGGTCACCAACGCCACCCTCCACAACCAGGATTTTATCGACGAGAAGGACATCCGCATCGGCGACACAGTGGTGCTCCAGAAGGCGGGGGAGATCATCCCGGAGGTGGTGGAGGTGCTCCGCAGCCTCCGGCCGGAGGGGACGGAGCCCTACCGTCTGCCGGAGATCTGCCCGGTATGCGGGGCCCCGGTGGCCCGGGACGAGGACGGCGCCGCCATCCGGTGTACCGGCGCGGAGTGTCCGGCCCAGCTCCACCGGAACCTCACCCACTTTGCCAGCCGGGACGCTATGGACATCGACGGCATGGGGCCGGCGGTGATGAGCCAGCTCATTGGACAGGGGCTGGTGAAGACGCCGGCGGACCTCTACTTCCTCACCCAGGAGCAGCTGGCCGGCTTGGAGCGGATGGGGAAGAAGTCCGCCCAGAACGCGGTGGAGGCCATTGACAAGAGCCGGGGCAGGGGATTGGAGCGGCTGCTCTACGCCCTGGGCATCCGGCAGGTGGGGCAGAAAGCGGGGAAGATGCTGGCTGCCCACTTTGGCAGCTTTGACGCCCTGGCGGCGGCCAGCGAGGAGGAGCTCACCGCCATTGACGACGTGGGGGGCATCACCGCCGCCTACATCCGCGCATGGCTGGAAAGCCCCCAGTCCCAGCACCTCATCTCCCGTCTGAAGGAGGCGGGGGTGTCCATGGAGGCTGTGGAGCAGAGCGCGGGGGATCAGTTCAAGGGCATGACCTTCGTGCTCACCGGGGCCCTGGAGCGGTTCACCCGGGACGAGGCCGCAGCCCTCATCGAGGCCCGGGGCGGCAAGGCCAGCGGCTCGGTCAGCAAAAAAACCACCTACGTGGTGGCCGGGGAGAACGCGGGGAGCAAGCTGCGCAAGGCAAACGAGCTGGGCATCCCCGTGCTGACGGAGGCGGCGTTCGCCGAGCTGCTGGAGAAGTGAATAGAAAAGAAACAGGGACGGCCGAGGCCGTCCCTGCTTCTTTTCAACTGGTCAAATGGCGTTAAAGGTGTAGCGGTGCTTCCGCCCGCCCTCCAGCAGCGCCTCGATGACGCTGCTGTCGTCCTTTCTGGTGGACAGAAATTCCACGCTCCGCTCCCCCATATACTGCTCCTGCACGTAACGGGCAGGGTCCTCCAGGCGCAGCTCCAGGATCTCCCTGGTATTGGGCCGCTGGTCGCCGGCGCAGGGGACGAACTCCTCGCGGATGACCTCGTAGGACTTTATGGGACCATCTCCTTTCTTTGGATCAAATATCTGGACAAATCTTCTCTATTTTGTCCATCCGGCCCGGGTTTTATACGATTTTCTTTGGTTTTTCTCTGTTGCGCCGGTTGTAACACAACTGTAACTGTACTTTTTCCAGAAATCTGCTATACTGAATGCAGTCTTAAAGAGAAGGGTGAGAAAATGCGCATCTGATCTGATTTTCGTGTCACAGGAGTTCTTCCGGAGGCGTCCCGAGAGGTGACGTCCGGTTCCTGTCGCCGAAAGTCAGAGGATGCGTCGTGCCATGGAGCCGGAGCGTCTCGCTTCGTGCGCCCTTCTGCGTCCTCCGCTGCTTTCGGCCTGTCCGGAAGCAGTTTTTTTATGAAAGGGAGGATGCCCTTATGCTACAGGTAAAGCATCTGACATTGACCCACCGGAGGGACCTTCGGGTCCTGGTGGACGACTTTTCCTTTGTCCTCAACCCGGGGGACAAGGCGGTCATCATCGGGGAGGAGGGCAACGGCAAGTCCACCCTTCTCCAGTGGATCGCAGACCCCCAGCGGGTGGAGGGGTACTGCCAGTGGACCGGGTCCCTGGCCGGGGAGCCGGGGACCATGGGCTATCTGGCCCAGGACCTGACGGCGGAGGAGCTGGCCAGGAGCATATACGACTTCTGCGCCGCCTGTCCTGCCTTCTTCGATCTGACCCCCAAGGAGCTGGGGGAGATTGCCCGGCAGCTCCGCTTTCCGGCGGAGGAGTTCTACGGGGACAGGCCGGTGTCCACCCTCTCCGGCGGGGAGCGGATCAAGCTCCAGCTGGGGCGGCTGCTGTTCCGGCAGCCCCAGGCGCTGCTGCTGGACGAACCCTCCAGCGACGTGGACCTGGAGACCCTGACGTGGCTGGAGGGGTTCATCAGCAGCTTTTCGGGGATCGTCCTTTTTATCTCCCACGATGAGGCCCTCATCGAGGCCGCCGCCAACGTGGTGCTCCACATCGAGCACCCCCGGGAGGGGAAGCCGCCCCGCTGCACCATCCGCCGTTTGGACTACCGGACCTATACCGGCCTCCGGGAGGACGCCATTGTCGATCAGACCCGACAGGCCCGGAAGGAGCGGGAGGAGTATGAGAAGAAGATGTCCAAGTACCGGCGCATTCAGCAGAGCGTGGAGCACGCCCAGGCCGTGATCTCCCGGCAGGACCCGGCCACGGCCCGGCTGCTGAAAAAGAAGATGCACGCGGTCCAGTCCATGGGCCGCCGCTTTGACCGGGAGGCGGAGCGCATGACCCAGCTCCCGGAGGTGGAGCAGGCCATCTTTGTCCGGTTCCCGGAGGAGGTCCGGGTGCCGGCGGGCAAGTGCGTGCTGGATCTGCGCCTGGACCGCCTGGAGGCGGGGGAGCGGCTGCTGGCGAAAAACGTCCGTCTGTACGTCCGGGGCGGGGAGAAGGTGGGCATTCTGGGGGCCAACGGCGCGGGCAAGACCACCCTGCTGCGGCACATCCAGCGGGAGCTGCTCTGCCGCCGGGATCTGCAGGCCGCCTACATGTCTCAGGACTACGCCGAGACCCTGCCCCTGGACCAGACGCCCATCGACTTTCTGGCGCCGGAGGGGGATGCGGCCTCCCAGACCAGGGCCAGGACCTATCTGGGCAGCCTGCGCTACGCCCGGCAGGAGATGGTCCACCCCATCCGGGAGCTCTCCGGCGGACAGAAGGCCAAGCTGCTGCTGGCCAAGATGAGTCTGGACGGGGTGAATGTGCTCATCCTGGACGAGCCCACCCGGAATTTTTC
The DNA here is from genome assembly GCA_947365965.1 of uncultured Clostridia bacterium. Taxonomy (GTDB): domain Bacteria; phylum Bacillota; class Clostridia; order Oscillospirales; family Oscillospiraceae; genus Pelethomonas. The sequence goes on along the minus strand of CANAZG010000010.1, from coordinate 13,590 downwards.
CCCCATCTCCGGCCCAAAGGTCCGCCAGGGCTTTGCGGAGTACGGCGGGACCATTATCAGCGTATCCCATGACCGGAAGTTCCTCTCCCAGGTCTGCACCGCCCTCTACCGCCTGACAGCGGACGGCCTGTCGCCGGTGGAACAGGAGGCGCTGTGGGAGTAATCATCCTTTTTCGTGAAAAGAATGGATCAAAAAAAGATTAAACCGGCGGCCTTCAGAAGTCACTAAAATTCTTCCCCGTTTGAAACCTGTAAATTTCCAGAAAAGCTGAAAAAAGTCTTGACATTGACGCTCCGTCATGGTCTATGCTCAGAGAAGAGGAGGTGATTGCAGCATGTACACCGTCAAAGAGATCTCCCGCATGACCGGCCTCACCGGACGCACCCTGCGCTACTACGACGCCATCGGCCTGCTGCGCCCGGCCCGGGACCGGGACAACGGCTACCGGCTCTACGGCCCCGGGGAGGTGGACCGTCTCCAGGAGATTCTGCTCTACCGGGAGATGGGGGTGCCCCTGGAGGAGATCGGCCGCCTTCTGGACGCGCCGGGCTACGACAGAGGCGCGGCTTTGCGGGGACATCTGGACCGCCTTCTCATCCAGCAGCGGCGGGTGGAGGAGCTCATCCACACCGTCCGGCGCACCTTGGACACCATCGAAGGAGGAACTACCATGAGCGACAAGGAAAAATTCGAGGCCATGAAGCAGCGGGCCATCCAGGAGAACGAGGAGACCTACGGCCGGGAAGCACGGAAAAAGTACGGCGATGAGGCCGTGGACGCCAGCAGCCGGCAGCTGTCCGGCATGTCCCAGGCCGGCTGGACGCAGATGGAGAGCGAGGAGGCGGGCTGCAAGGCCGCACTCCGGCGGGCCATGGCGGCCAATGATCCGGCGGGGGAGGACGCCCGGGAGGCGGTGCGGCTCCACGCCGCCTGGGTGTCCCGGTTCTGGAAGCCGGGGCAGCTGACGCCCCAGTCCCACGTGGGGCTGGTGGACATGTACAGCCAGGACCAGCGGTTCACGGACTACTACGAGGCCGTGGCCCCCGGCTGCGCCGCCTTTTTCGCCAGGGCCGTGCGGGCCTACTACGGCGTGGAGTGATTGTTCAAAAGCAGGGAGGCGGCGGTACTGCCGTCTCCCTCAATATTTTGCCAGACGACAAAATCAGAGCTCCTTCCCCATTCGGGACATGGTAGACTGGAGCTGCCGTGTTGTGGAACAGCAGAAGGGGAGGGGAGAGCATGGACTATGCGCTCATTTTGGTGATTTTTCTTGGAGGAATCATTCTCATCGTCAAAGGCGGGGACTGGTTTGTGGACGCCGCGTCCTACATAGCCGAGGTCAGCGGCATCCCAAAGCTGATCGTGGGGGCCACCATTGTCAGTCTGGCCACCACGCTGCCGGAGATGCTGGTGTCGGCCATGGCTGCCCTCCAGGGGAAGACGGACATGGCCGTGGGCAACGCCGTGGGCAGCGTCACCGCCAACCTGGGACTCATTATGGCCCTGTCGGTGATCTGTATGCCCGTTTGCATCCGCCGGGGGGACTATCTCTTCAAGTCCCTTCTGATGCTGGCCGCCGCCTGGATTGTGGCGGCAGGCGGCAGGGAGGGGGCGGTGGGGCTGGGGCCGTCCCTGGCCCTGATGGCGGTGTTCGCCCTGTTCCTCTTTGAGAACCTGCGCTGCGCCCACCGCTCCATGCGCTGCGGCGGTGCGGGGGATCTGAGCATCTTCCGCCCCGCGCCGGCCAGAAGGGATCTCCTCTTCCAGTGCCTCAAATTCACCGCAGGCGCGGTGGCCGTGGTCATGGGGGCGGACCTGCTGGTGGACAGCGGCGGCGCCCTGGCCCGGCTGGCGGGGGTGTCCGAGCGGATCATCGGCGTCACCATCGTGGCCGTGGGCACGTCCCTGCCGGAGCTGGTCACCACCGTCACCGCCATCGCAAAGAGGCAGTCCGCGCTCTCCATCGGGAACATTCTGGGGGCGAACATCCTGGATCTGACCCTGATCCTGCCCATGAGCGCCCTGGTGTCCGGCGAGGCCCTGCCCATTGCGCCGGTCTCCAGCGCCGTTGATCTGCCGGCATGTCTGCTGGTGGGGTGCATCGCCGTCATACCCGCCATGGTCTCCGCCCGATTCCAGCGATGGCAGGGTGCGGCTCTGCTGGCGGTGTACGGAGGGTATCTGTTTCTGACGTGCCGGGCGTAAACATACATAGAAAAACCCGTGCGGGGGAGAAGCCCCGCACGGGTATGCTTATGGATACAGCATGATTCGTACACATACAAATAAAATTTGACAAAAATCGCTGCGTATCATATAATGGACACGCCAAAGCTCAAAAGAGCGGAGGCCAGAAGGGCACTGTTACATAAAGGCGGTTAGCGCTCCCCCGGGAAAGGGGGTGAGGCTGATGTGGAAAAGGCGGGTAATTGCAGTTTTGCGATTCCTGATCTGCCTGGTATGGGCGTTGTACATACTGTCCACAAATGCGCGTTGACCGCCCGGCCAGCACCCGAGCGGTCAACATAGCTTTGCTATGATTGAGGTTAGGGGCTAACCGCCGTAACAGCGCCCTTCTGTCCTTATTATATATGGCTGTCTCTGTTTTGTCAAGCCCATAAAAATATACGCAGGGGAGGGGATCCCACGATATGCGTTGACCGCCCGGACAGCCCCCGAGCGGTCAACATAGCAAAACTATGTAATCCGTGAAGGGCTAACCGCCGTAGCAGCGCCCCTCTGGTCCTTATTATATACGGCTGTCTCTGTTTTGTCAAATCAATATGGATCCTTCGTACTTAGAGGCCATATTTCTCATAGTAATCTTGAAGGAGTTCCCGCTCCGTACAGTGCAGGACCTTACAGAAGCAGGCCAGCTCAAAGTCGGTGACAACCCGTTTGTTGTTCTCGATGTTGCTGATGGCCTGTTGGTCAATATTAGTGCCTAATATCTGCATCTGTGCCGCTAACTCACTCTGAGAGAGATCACGGCGGACGCGCATGAGTTGTAATTGCATATGTATAAGATTTTTCTTTCCCTTGAATTGCATAACTCGCATCACAAATTTCCTACGCTCCATATGTATGATATATATTTTACCTTATTATATATTATATAATTCCGTAAAATACATACTGTGTATGTAAATGGAGGAAAAATTATGAATCTTTTCAAAGAAATTTTGATACGCTCTATAGAAAAAATGAATATAGACGTGTCATTGCCAGAATTTATCGAAAGCGCGGCGATGGTGGTGGAACTGGAAAGCTACAATGCGCTCTGCAAAATCAAGGAGATCATTGCGGATGAGAGCCTGGACGATCCAGCATGCTTCCATAAGATCGAGGCCATTGTAACCGCGCTGGAGAATGTAGGCAGCGACGGCGGGTTCAGACACGACTTCGGCTGATTCGACGCGTATCGCCGCAGCTGTCCGAAAAATTGCGGACCAGCGTTATTGACAACAGACCATCTTCCGCTATAATGAAATCATACGCAATAAAACCGGAAGGGAGGTCCAGGCGCTGGGATATACATAATTGAACAAAATAAAAATTTTGTTCAATGCAGGGGAGGGCAAACCCGGAAAACCAGCCCCGGACCGCCGTATACCGCGCCGAGCCGCTGTGAACAACTATCGAGACGAAGCGCCGCAGATCCTCTGCGACTTCTTATCCTACCATGAGACCATCAAGGCCCACTCCCAGAAAACTGTAGACGAATATTTCCTGGACCTGAGAAACTTCTTTCGCTACATGAAGCAGGCCCGGGACCGTTCGTTGCGGGACACGCCCTGGGATGAGATCTCCATCATGGATGTGGACGCTGCCTTTGTCCGCGCCATCACCCTGACGGATATCTATGGATATCTGACCTATCTCAGCCGGGACCGGGCCCAGCAGCAAAACAGCAGCCGGACCGAGTACGGCCTCAGCGCCGCCACCCGGGCCCGGAAGATCGCCACCCTCCGCTCCTTTTTTAACTACCTCACCAACAAGGCCCATCTCCTGGAGGACAACCCGGTCAAGGAGCTGGACTCCCCCAAGCTGCGGAAAACGCTGCCCAGGTATCTGACCCTGGACGAGAGCCTGGACCTGCTCGCCAGCGTGGACGGGCCCCACAAGGAGCGGGACTACTGCATTCTCACCATCTTTCTCAACTGCGGCCTGCGGATCTCCGAGCTCATCGGCCTGAATCTGACGGATATCCAGGGGGACGCGCTGCGGGTGCTGGGCAAGGGCAGCAAGGTGCGCATTGTCTATCTCAACGACGCCTGCAAGGCCGCCCTGGAGCGGTATCTGGCGGTGCGGCGGCCCGTCAGCGGCCGGGACCAGAACGCCCTCTTCCTCTCCTCCCGAAACCAGCGCATCAGCCGCTCCAATGTCCACGCCCTGGTGAAAAAGCATCTCTCCCAGGCCGGGCTGGACAGCGCCCAGTACTCCTCCCACAAGCTCCGCCACACCGCCGCCACCCTCATGCTCCAGAACGGCGTGGATGTCAAGGCGGTCCAGGAGGTGCTGGGCCACGAGCACCTGAACACCACCGAGATTTACACCCATATTGACAACGAGGCCCTTCGCGTGGCCGCCAGGGCAAACCCCCTGGGGCGGGTGAAGCCGCCCAAAGATCAGTAAAGGGAAATGCCTATACAGAAGCGCCCCTGGAAGATTTTTCTGTCTCCAGGGGCGCTTTTGGGCGGATATGGGACGCGGCCTTTTACAGGGTCAGAGAGGGCGCGGCGTACACCCGGGATTTGAGCTCGCTGTTGAGCATGTACAGGCCCTTGGCGTCGCCGCCGAACAGCTCCATTTTCGTAATCATGTCGCCGGCGTTCTTCTCCTCCTCGCCCTGCTCCTTGACGAACCAGTCCAGCACCTGCATGGTCCGGTAGTCCCGGACCTCGAGGGCCTGGGTATAGATGGCGTTGATGAGGCTGGTGACCAGCTTCTCGTGCTCCAGGCCCGCCTTCAGGGGGTCCATGAGGCTGTCGAGGGCCTTGTCCGGCTGCTGGATGGCCCCAAGGGTCACCTTTTCCCCGTTGTTGTGCAGGTACTGGTAGAACAGCATGGCGTGGGACTGCTCCTCCTGGGCCTGGACCCGGTACCAGTTTTCAAAGCCGTCCAATCCCTTGGAGGCGTAGAAGTTGGCAAAATCCAGGTACAGATAGGCGGAATAGAACTCGTGTGTAATCTGCTCGTTAATCAGCTTGGCAACCTTTTCGTTCATAGCGGTTCTCCTATTCTTTTCTGTATATTTCAGGGACAGACGCTCCCATTGAATAGTATCATAGCACCTGGGCCGCCCCTTGAAAAGACAAAAATTCCTTTTTTCGACAATATTTTTACTCCTGGGGAGCTGCCTCCCTCCCCTGCCCCACAGGCCGCCACACCCCCACGAAATGGAGAAACCGGATGGCGCGGTAATCGTATGTATTCAGCGGCCGGTTATCGGAGTCGTAGCTGTGGGCGGCGATGAGCACGTCGGCGGGCTGGAGGGCGGGCTTGCGCAGCAGCCGCACCACCACCGGCGAGTGGTTCCACCTCTCCCCGTCAAAGGACAGCTGCACCACGTCCCCGGGCAGCAGATGGGCGATGGAGACCGCACGGGCCATCGGGCCCACGGTCTCCTCTGTGCGGGTCATGAAGTTGTAGAAGTAGTCCACCCCCGTCCAGGCGGGGGCCTTGTTGTTGGCGTCGATGTAGTACCAGCCCAAGTCCCGGGTGTAGTTCATCACACCGCTGCCGGCGTAGACGCACTGGGAGGCGAAATTGGTGCAGTCTCCCCCGATCCTCTCGTAGTCGTAGAAGGCCGGGTTGCGGCCGTAGGCCCACCGCTTTGCGTAGCGCACCGCCGCCCCCCGGTCATAGGGCGTCAATCTCAGGTCCCCGTTCATTAAAAAAATCACCCCTTCCGCACAGTATATGCGGAAGGGGCGGCAGATGTATCTGCGATCTTCTATTTTTTGTTGATCCGCAGCGTGTTGAGCACGCACAGCATACACACGCCAACGTCGGCGAACACGCCTGCCCACAGCTCGATGTGGCCCAGGACGGAGAGGATCATCACCAGCAGCTTGACGGCAATGGCGAAGACGATGTTCTCCGTGGCGATGCGGTTGGTTCGGCGGGCAATGCGGATGCCGGAGGCGATCTTGCTGGGCTCGTCGCCCATGATGATAACGTCCGCCGTCTCAATGGCCGCGTCCGCCCCCAGGCCGCCCATAGCGATGCCGATGTCCGCCGCCGCCAGCACCGGCGTGTCGTTGATGCCGTCCCCGGCGTAGAGGAGCCTGCCCTTCCCTGTCAGCTGGCTCCGGAGCTTCTCCAGCTCCGTCAGCTTATCCTGGGGCAGCAGCCCGCCCACGGCCTGATCCAGGCCGATCTCCCGGGCGATCTCCTCCACCACCGGGGCGCTGTCGCCGGAGAGCATGGCCGTCCTGTCCACCCCCAGCTCCCGCAGGGCGCTGATGGCCCCCTTTGCGTCCTCCTTGGGGGCATCCCGGAGGAGAATGACCCCCTGGTAGACCCCGTCCAGGGCGGTATAGACCGCTGTAGCCGCTGTGTCAGGCATCTCTGGCAGAGATATGCCAAGCTCTGTTAAGTAGTTTCTCTTGCCGGCAATAATCCGCTGCCCATCCACTGTGACCGCCACGCCATGGCCTGAGGTCTCCTGATAATCGGACAATTTTGCCTCGTCAACCTGCCCGCCCCAGGCGGCCAGGATGGACTGAGCGATGGGATGGGTGGAGCGGCACTCCGCCAGGGCGGCCAGCTCCAGGAGTCTTTCCTGGGAAATGCCCTCCGCCGGGCGGCACTGGGACACGGAGAAGCGTCCCTCTGTCAGGGTGCCGGTCTTGTCGAAGGCCACAATCTGGGCCTCCGCCAGGGTCTCCAGGTGGTTGCCTCCCTTGACCAGCACACCCTCCCGGGAGGCCCGTCCAATGCCGGCAAAGAAGCTGAGGGGCACGGAGATCACCAGGGCGCAGGGGCAGGAGATGACCAGAAAGCACAGGGCGCTGTACACGGACCGCTCCCAGCTCATGAGGCCCGCCAGGGGCGGCAGCAGGGCCACCACCACCGCTGCCAGACAGACGATGGGGGTGTACACCCTGGCAAAGCGGGTGATGAACTTCTCGCTGGAGGCCTTCTTCTCCGAGGCGTTCTCCACCATCTCCAGGATCTTGCTGGCCGTGGACTCGCCGAAGCTCTTCTCCACCCGGATCTCCAGGGCGCCGCTGAGGTTGATGCACCCCGCCATCACCTGCTGGCCAGCGGTAATCTCCCGGGGCATGGACTCGCCGGTGAGCGCTGCGGTGTCCAGCTGGGACGCGCCTTGCAGCACAACCCCATCCAGGGGCACCTTCTCCCCGGGCCGCACCAGGATGGTCTGTCCCACGGACACGCTCTCCGCCTCCACCTCCCTGCTCTCCCCGTTTTCCAGCAGGTTGGCCCGGTCCGGCCGCACGTCCAGCAGAGCGGAAATGGACTTGCGGGAGGAGGACACAGCCTTGGTTTGCAGGTACTCCCCCAGTCGGTACAGGAGGAACACCATCACGCCCTCCGGGATCTCCCCGATACACACAGCGCCAATGCCGGCAATGGTCATCAGAAAGCTCTCCCCGAAGATATCCCCGTGGCGGATATTGCCCACCGCCTGGATCAGGATCTCCGCCGCCACCACCCCGAAGGCCGCCAGCAGTACCGCTGTGGAGGCCCAGGGAATCTGGGGCAAAAGTACCTTCAGCAGCACCCCTGCAATCAGCAGCGCCGCCCCCACGCCCAGGGTAAGCAGCTCCTTGCGGGCCTCCGCCGGGTCCTGCTCATGGTTGTGGTCGTGGCCGCAGTTACAGCCGTCGCCGTGGTCATGATGGTGGTGATGCTCGTGACCGCAGCCGCAGTGGTCATGGTCGTGGTGGTGCTCGTGACCGCAGTTGCAGTGGTCATGGTCGTGGTGGTGCCCGTGACCGCAGCCGCACTGGTCATGGTCGTGGTGGTGTTCGTGACCGCAGCCGCACTGGTCATGGTCGTGGCGGTGCTCGTGACCGCAGTCGCAGTGGTCATGCTCACAGTGGTCCCTCTGGGCGGAAAGGTTCTCCTTATTCATGGTTTATCCCTCCATTTCTTCCATCACATGGTCAAAGGCCATGGCAAAAATCTGTCCGATGTGGGCGTCGTCCAGGGAGTAGTAGACCACCCTCCCCTGCTTGCGGCTCTTGACGATCCTGGAGACCTTCAGCAGCCGCAGCTGGTGGCTGATGGCGCTCTGGCTCATGTTCAGCAGCGCCGCCAAATCGCACACGCACATCTCCTCGACGTTCAGCGCGCAGATGATCCGGGCCCGGGTGCTGTCCCCGAAGACCTTAAAAAGCTCTGAGACCTCGTAGACCGGCTCCTCGTCAGGCATCCGCGCTTTCACCCTGGCCAGTACATCCTCGTGAATGACACTGACCTCGCAGACCTCAATGGGTTCCCGCTTCATGTCCTGTCCTCCTCTGGTTATAAAATGCAAGCTGAAACAAATGAACACATGAGCAACTATTCATGCTTTTATTATACACACCACCAGTCATTTGTCAAGGGGGATTTTTTCCTTTTCGCCTTCTGGACATAAAAAAGCGGAGGACCGGCTACAGGTCCCCCGCATGGGGTGATAAATTTATTGAGGGGAGTTCTCCTCCCCCAGCTTGGAGTAGAGGATTTTTTGCTCTGAGTACAGGGTGGAGTACCCGCTCATAAGGTAGCTGACGCCGCACACCACAGCGAACATCCACAGCCGCGTCCCGCCGAACAGCTCCACAGACAGCAGCATGGACGCCACAGGGCAGTTCACCACGCTGCAAAACAGGGCGATCAAACCGATTGCCGCAGCCAATCCCGGGTCCAGCCCCAGCCATGGCCCCGCTACGCACCCAAAGGTGGCGCCGATGAAGAAGGCCGGGACGATCTCTCCCCCCTTGTAGCCCGCGCCGATGGTCAGGGCGGTGAAGAGGATCTTCAGGAGGAATGCCCAGCCGACAGCCTGTCCGCCCACGGCCGCCACCGCTATCTCCATACCCGCGCCGTTGTAGTCCCGGGTACCCAGCAGCAGCGTGGCGGCCACCAGCAGCAGCCCGCCTATGACCGCCCGCCAGTAGGGCTTGCCATCAAAGGCCCGGCGGTACAGCCGCCCCGCCAGGTGCATCACCTCCAAAAATAGGATGGACACCGCCGCACAGGCCAGGGTCAGCGCCAGCACCCGGAAGATGGTGCCCACATCCGGGGTAGGCAATGGGATAGCCGGCATGGTCACGCCGACGGTGCCCATGTAGCGGCTGACCTCCCAGGCGGTGATGCTGGAGACCAAGCAAGGGTACAGGGCGGCGTAGTGGAGAACGCCCACCGCCGACACCTCCATGCTGAAGAGCGCCGCGGTGATGGGGGTCCCGAACACAGCGGCGAACAGGGCGGACATGCCGCACATGGTCATGCGGTTGGCGCTCTTGCCCTCCAGATGGAACACCCGGTTGAAGCAGGTGGCCGCGCCCGCGCCAATCTGGAGGGCCGCCCCCTCCCTGCCGGCGGAGCCGCCGCACAGCTGGGTGAGGGCCGTTCCGGCGAAGATCAGGGGAGCCACCCGGGCGGGCACCGTCTCCCCGGTGCGCAGAGAGGCCAGCACCAGATTGGCCCCCTTGTCCCGGTAGATACCAGCGGAGTGGTAGAGCCATACGATGGTTATGCCCGCCAGAGGCAGCAGGTACAACAGCCAGTCATAGGCGTGGAACAGCTCGCTGGACAGATCCACCACATGGTGGAACAGTCCCCCCAATCCGCCGCACAGCACGCCGATGAGCACCGACAGGGCCGTCCGCCGGGCGAACACCTTCAGGTACGCCGCCGCACGGCGCAGAATAGCGGTACATTTCTCTCTCATGCCCTCCGTCTCCTTTCACCATCTTAAGACAGAGCCGCCCCTGGGGGCGGCTCTGTGATGCTGTGGCTTGGGATATCGTTTTTTAGAACGCCTTGCCGTCGCAGCCCAGGACATCGATCAGCTTGTGCTTGACCAGCTCCTTGATGGCGGCACGGGCGGGCTTGAGGTACTCCCGGGGATCGAACTTGTCGGGGTGCTCGGTGAAGAACTGGCGGATGGTGCCGGTCATGGCCAGACGCAGATCGGAGTCAATGTTGATCTTGCACACGGCGCTGCGGGCGGCCTGACGGAGCTGCTCCTCGGGGATGCCCACGGCGTCGGGCATCTTGCCGCCGTTGGCGTTGACCATCTTCACGAACTCCTGGGGCACGGAGGAGGAGCCATGGAGCACGATGGGGAAGCCGGGCAGACGCTTGACCACCTCGTCGAGGATGTCGAAGCGCAGGGGCGGGGGAACCAGCTCGCCCTTCTCGTTGCGGGTGCACTGGGCGGCGGTGAACTTGTAGGCGCCGTGGCTGGTGCCGATGGCGATGGCCAGGGAGTCGCAGCCGGTCTTGTTGACGAACTCCTCAACCTCCTCGGGACGGGTGTAGGAGGAGTCCTCGGCGGAGACCTGGACCTCGTCCTCCACGCCGGCCAGACTGCCCAGCTCGGCCTCTACCACCACGCCGTGGTCGTGGGCGTACTCCACCACCTTCTTGGTGATCTCAATGTTCTCGGCAAAGGGCTTGGAGCTGGCGTCGATCATCACGGAGGTGAAGCCGCCGTCAATGCAGCTCTTGCAGGTCTCGAAGCTGTCGCCGTGGTCCAGGTGCAGGCAGATGGGCAGGCCGGTCTCGATGATGGCGGCCTCAACCAGCTTGACCAGATAGGTGTGGTTGGCGTAGGCCCGGGCGCCCTTGGACACCTGCAAAATCAGGGGAGCGCTGACCTCCTTGGCGGCCTCGGTGATGCCCTGGACGATCTCCATGTTGTTGACATTGAAAGCGCCGATGGCATAGCCGCCGTTATAGGCCTTCTTGAACATTTCGGTAGTAGTTACGAGGGGCATGGTTGCAGTCCTCCTTACAGTGAAGTTAGGTTTATTCTACCACACTTTTTTCAGATTGCAACAGGCAACAGAGAAAAACTGTTCCCCTTTGGCGCTGTTCACTTTGTGTAATTTGTTGCCGCGCCGCCGCAACAGAACATATTTTGCAATTTATTAAGCACCAATCCGGATTATACTGCATAAATTGTTCCTATAGAATAGTAGCAATCGAACCATATAAAGGAGGACACCCACTGTGAAGAAGCCTATTTTCACCGGCTCCGCCGCCGCCGTCACCACCCCCTTCACCGGACGCGGGGTCGACTTCCCCGCCCTGGGAAAGCACCTGGACTTCCTGCTGGAAAACGGCACGGACGCCCTGGTCATCTGCGGCACCACCGGCGAGGCCGCCACCATGAGCTATGAGGAGCGGATGGAGACGGTGGAGGCCGTGGTCCGCCACGTGGACGGCCGGGTCCCCGTCATCGCCGGCACCGGCTCCAACAACACGGAAAACGCCATCGCCCTTTCCAGGGACGCAGTCTCAGCCGGGGCGGACGGACTGCTGGTGGTCACCCCCTTCTACAACAAGGCCACCCAGAAGGGGCTGGTGCGCCACTTTGCCGCCGTGGCAGACAGCGTGGAAAAGCCGGTCATCCTCTACAACGTCCCCTCCCGCACCGGCGTGAAATGCACCGCCGAGACATACGCCCAGCTGGCCGGCCACCCCAACATCCAGGGGGTCAAGGAGGCCAGCGGCGATCTGGCCCTGGTCCAGAAGGCCCGAGAGCTGTGCCCGGAGGACTTCTACATCTGGTCCGGCAACGACGACGAGACCGCCCCCATCATGCTGCTGGGCGGCAGCGGGGTCATCTCCGTGGCGGCCAACGTGGTCCCCCAAGAGATGCACCAGCTGACAGCGTCCTGTCTGTCTGGCGACTTCGTCTCCGCCGGAAAATTACAGCTGCGGCTGCGGAAGCTGTGCGAGGCCCTCTTCTGGGAGGTGAACCCCATCCCTGTCAAGACGGCCCTGAGCATGATGGGCTTCTGTCAGGAACAGTTCCGGCTGCCCATGTGCGAGATGGAGGAGGAGAACCGGGCCCGGCTGCGGGCGGTGCTGGCGGAGTACGGTCTGGTATCCTGAGATACTATAGTATATTGACGTACCCCCTCCCTGGTGGTAACATAGACAAAAATAGGAGAGGGGGTTCGTCATGAGCGAAACCGTCTACATCCATCGCGCCCCCGTGGAGGGATTGGACGGCCCTGTGGGCGTCGTATTCACCACCCACGGAGCCGCTGTTGTCTATACCGGCCTGGAGGTGCATACCGAGAAGGAGGCGCCCCGGCTGGAGGAGATTGAGGCGCTGTGCGGACTCACCTTCTTCCGCCGGGAGAAGGACCTTCCCCTTTACGGCGTGCCCTGCCTGTACGTCTTTGCCGCAGACGGCACGGGCGGCGTTCTGGCCTGCGCAGGGGACGAGGATGGACCGGTCTACCACATTCCCCCCTCCCTCCTGCCCCATCTGGCTGCCCCATCCATCGCCGCGCTGCTGGAGACAGCCTCTGCGGATCCGGACTGGCGGGAAAAATGTCTGGCAGGCGGTCCCTGGCCCCGCCTGCCGGCGGATCCGGAGGGGCGGGCGGCGATTCGCCGGGCCCTGGGTCTCCCCCGACCGGAGCGGCCCGCAGCCCCTGCCGTGCCCCTGCGGGTCTTCCCCTCTCGGGCGGCGGCGGAGAGGGTGTATCCCATCCAGGAGATGCGGGAGCTTCTGGTCAGAACGCCCCGTTTTCAGGTCCAGCCCATGACCTCCCCAGCGGACCGTATGGGTAAAGCATATGTCCATTACACCGCTTGGATTGAGTCCTATACCGGGCTGATGGATCAGAAAATTCTGGATAGACACAGCCTGGAGCATTGCCAGGACATTGCGGAGAAGTACCCTTCAAATACCCTGGTCCTGCTGGACCGGGACCAGGGCAACCGGGTGGCGGGCTTTGCCTGCTTTATCCCCCAAGCCCGGGACTTTGTATCCGTGCCGGAGGCGGCGGAGGTCTCCGCACTGTATCTTTTATCCGCGTACCACGGTCTGGGGCTGGGCCGGATGCTGCTGGACGCCTGCCTTGCCCATCTCGATCGGCCCAAGGTGGCGCTGTTCGTGCTCCAGGGCAACGAGAAGGCCATCGGCTTCTACGAGCATATGGGCTTCTCCATGACCGGCCGCCAGCTCACGGACCGGATCAATGGGGTGGAGATCACCGAGCTGGAGATGGTCCTGGACAGGGAGGCATAGGAACTATAAGCAAGCAGCCTGGAACGAATTTCTCGTTCCAGGCTGCTCCATTCAGTCAAAGAATCGGGATAATTGGGGAAGGGATAACGGGTAACTCGGGCCAGGCCGCAGGTGGTGCGTATTCGCTTTTCCCAAAAGGAAAAACGGATACGTTACGCCAGCGCCGCCTCCAGCGCCGCCATCAGCTCCTCCCTGCCATCGCCCCGCTCGGCGGAAAAGGCGATCAGCCGGTCCTCCTCCCGGAGCTCCAGGGTCTCGCGGATGCGCAGGAGGTTGGGCTCAATCTCGGACTTCTTCAGCTTATCCAGCTTGTTGGCTGCCACGATCACCGGACAGCCCGTGTCGTAAAACCAGT
>CANAZG010000009.1 GCA_947365965.1 uncultured Clostridia bacterium | reverse complement strand
AATCACGTCCCCGGCCTGGAGGCCCGCCTGGGCGGCGGGACCGTTCTCAGTCACCTCCACCAGATACGCGCCGCTGCGCACCCCGGTCTCCGCGTGGCGGGACACATCCTCCATGGTCACGCCCATGTAGGCGTGGCTGGTGACCTGCCCGTTCTCCATGATGTCCTTGAGCATGTTCAGCACGTCGTCAATGGGGATGGCGAAGCCCAATCCCTCGGCGGCGGTGCCCCGGCTGTCGGCGGTGGAGGTCTTGGCGGTGACAATGCCCACCACCTCGCCGTAGCTGTTAAAGAGGGGGCCGCCGGAGTTGCCGGGGTTGATGGCCGTGTCCACCTGGATCATGTTAAAGGGGGTGCCGTTGAGGTTGATCTCCCGGTTGAGGCAGGAGACGATGCCCCGGCTCATGGAGAAGGTCAGCTCCCCCAGGGGGTTGCCGATGGTGGACACGTCCTCCCCTACGGTGAGCTCATCCGAGGAGCCCAGCACCACGGGCTTGAGGGGCGTGTCGCCCGGGTCCACCTTCAGCACGGCGATGTCGTAGTCCGTGTCGCTGCCCACCACCTGGGCGGTGTAGGTTTTGCCGTTATTGAGGGTGACCTGCACGTCCGTGGCGCCGCTGATTACGTGGGCGTTGGTGGCGATATAGCCGTCGGCGGTGAGGACAAAGCCGCTGCCGGAGCTGGCGGTCTGCACTGGCTGGCCGAAGAAGTTGTAGCCCGCCAGGGCGGAGGTGTTGATGCTCACGCAGCTGTCCACGTTGGCGTTGTAGAGCTGGGAGAAGCTGAGCCGCTCGCTGCCGGTGACGCTGACGGTCTCCACCTCCACAGGCTGCCGGTCGCTACGCATCACCTGGGTCTGGTCCGGCTGGGCGTCCCGCCAGCTCTTCACGGCCCATCCCGCGCCAAAGGCCCCGCCGATGAGCAGCGCCCCGCAGAGAACGCCGGCCAAAATCCGCTTGCCCCCGCCCCGCCGGGGCTTCTCCAGCTCCATGGGGGGCTGGGCGGGCTGGAAGCCCTCGCTGTCGCCCCGGTAATTGTAGTGGTACTCGTAAGCGCTTCTGTCGTTATCGTTATACATAAGGATATTCCTCCCTGCCAAATAGCTTTTGTCTGTCTGCGTCTTGGATTGACTGTCCATAGCTTACTATGGATTTATGTCCAGAGTATGAAGAAAATACGCAAAGATTTTGAACAATCTGGAAATGGTTTGTGAATGGCTCTGCCGGGGAACGCATACAAAGGGCGGCGAGGTGTATCCCCGCCGCCCTTTGTATGTTTTGGAAGATTGGATGAAAAGAAGTTATTGTCTCTTGCAAGACCTAGTATAGGCGGAAGGTATTAAGAAAACCAGCGCCAATCGTTACAAAAGTATTAAATCTATCCCGCTCTCAGATGTGCTTGACCCGGTCCTTCTCCTCAGCGGCCTTGGCGTTGTTCCAGTGGCTCATGTCCCCCACCAGATAGCCGGTGATCCGGCGGATGCGGCTGAAGGGCTTGGGGGTCAGGTGGTACTGGAGATCCACGTAGTCTCCGTCTATATGGATGTCCAGGGCGTGGACCGTGCCCACCGGGTAGCGGCTGTTGGCCCGGGCCACGTAAGCGTCCAGCTCCCGGCGGTCCAGCTCCCCGCCGGTGACGTTAATCTGCATCATAATGAAATTCCTCCCGAGATTTTTCTCTTTCGTTGATAGAATGGGCTTTACATTTTATTATATACAGTATATCATAGAGCAGTGGAAGGAACATGTTGCCAGTGCAACATGATTCAAAATTTTCTCGCTATATTTTGTGTGCTCTGACCCAAAACACACAAGATATCGAGGCGGAACAGAGGAGGCGCTCCATGGAGTACGGCAGTCTGGCACTCTTTTACGACATCACAGATCAGGAGGTGGAGGCGATGATCCACTGCTTCTGTATGCGCCGGTGCCAGTTCCAGACCGGACAGACCATCTGCACCTACGGCGAGAACGCCGGGGAGGTGGGGGTGCTGACCCGGGGGGAGGCGGAGCTGGTGCGGCTGGACTACGGGGGAAACCGGACCATCCTGGAGCGTCTGGAGACGGGGGGCGTGTTCGGGGAGTCCCTGGCCTTCACCCCCCTTCTGGGGGACTGCGTGGAGGTGGTGAGCGCCGGGAGCAGCGAGGTGCTGTTCATGGAGTACAGCCACATCATGAAGCGGTGCGAAAACGCCTGCACCCACCACAGCAAGCTGGTGCAGAACATGTTCCGGCTGGTGACGGAGCAGACCCGGCAGCTGAGCCAGCGGGTGGAGGTCCTCAGCCGCCGGAGCATCCGGGACAAGCTCATGTGCTGGTTTCAGCTGCGGCGGCTGGCCTCCGGCGCGGACAGCTTCACCCTGCCCTTCACCCTCAGCGCCCTGGCGGACTACATCAGCGCGGACCGCAGCGCCATGATGCGGGAGCTGAAGCGGATGAAGGCGGAGGGGCTCGTGGAGATGGACGGCCGCCGGGTGACCCTGCGCACAGGGGAGGGGTAGCGCCCTCCCTGTGCGGAAAAAGGTTGACAGCCTGAGAATTTGGGAATACTATAGAGAAAGCAGGCAGCCGCCATCGCGAGGACCCGGCGGCTGTTTTATTTTTCTCTTCTTTGGAGGAACACAAGACCACGCTCTGAGACGTGATCTGCCGCTTATGCACACCGGAGAGGAAGGAGGGCACTGACATGATGGACCTGGAAAACGGCGTCTTTTTAGAACAGGTGGAGGATCTGGCGGCCCAGAGGCGCTGGCCGGATCTGCGGGACATGCTCACCCTCCTGGAGCCGGCGGACATCGCCGCCGTGCTGGCGGAGCTGTCCCAGGACCGGCTGCCGGTGCTCTACCGGCTGCTGCCCAAGGAGCTGGCGGCGGAGGTGTTTGTGGAGATGGAGCCGGAGGAGCAGGAGGTGCTCATCAAGTCCTTCTCCGACACTGAGCTGCGGGAGGTGCTGGAGGAGCTGTACGTGGACGACACGGTGGACCTCATCGAGGAGATGCCCGCCACAGTGGTCAAGCGCATTCTCCGCCACACGGACCCGGAGACCCGCCGCAGCGTCAACGAGATCCTTCAGTACCCGGAGGACTCCGCCGGGTCTATCATGACCACGGAGTTTGTGGATCTGAAGCGGGACATGACCGTATCCGACGCCATCAAGCGCATCCGCCGCACGGGCTCCGACAAGGAGACCATCAACATCTGCTATGTCACCGATACCGGCCGCCATCTCCTGGGCCTGGTGTCCATCCGCACCCTGGTTCTGGCGGACGAGGAGGACATCATCGAGGACATCATGGAGACCAACATCATCTCCGCCGCCACCATGGACGACAAGGAGGACGTGGCCCAGGACCTGAGCCGGTACGACTTCCTGGCCATGCCGGTGGTGGACAAGGAGAGCCGGCTGGTGGGCATCGTCACCATCGACGACGCCATCGATGTCATGGAGGAGGAGGCCACGGAGGACTTTGAGCTCATGGCCGCCATCACCCCCACGGACAAGCCCTACCTCCGGGCCGGGGTGTGGGAGACGGTGAAGAGCCGCCTGCCCTGGCTGATGCTGTTGATGCTGTCCGCCACCTTCACGGGCATCGTCATCTCCAGCTTTGAGGACTCCCTGGCCGTGTGCTCGGTGCTCATCGGGTTCATCCCCATGCTCATGGGCACGGGGGGCAACTGCGGCAACCAATCCAGCGTGGCCGTGATCCGCGGGCTGAGCCTGAACGAGATCGGCTTCAGCGATCTGGTCAGCGTGGTGTGGAAGGAGAGCCGGGTGGCCTTGGTGTGCGGGGCCCTCCTCTCCTGCGCCAACTTTGTCAAGCTGCTGGCGGTGGACCGCTGGCTGATGCAGAACGCGGAGGTGACCACCCTGGTGGCCCTGGTGATCTGCCTGACCCTCATGTGTACGGTGTTCTGCGCCAAGGTGGTGGGGTGCCTTCTGCCCCTGCTGGCGGAGAAGATCGGTCTGGACCCGGCGGTGATGGCCGCCCCCTTCATCAGCACCATTGTGGACGTGCTGAGCCTGCTGATCTACTTCCAGTTCGCCATGGCCTTGCTGGGGCTGTAGGGCTTGTTTGATAATTGGCGATATGTCCAACAGCAAGGAATTTTTTTGCCAGACAAGGCAAATTTTCGCAGGCATCCATATCGTGCAATGACCCCATCGAGGGGTCATGCACGATTATTCTGCACGGGCGCTCGATGCGCCCGTTGCAGAATCTGACGGATGACAAGAAAATTTAACGCAGTATGGCAGAAAAAGGCCTGCTGTTTGGGCGTGTTGACAATTTTCAAACATGCCCTAGCCGGTCCCCGCCTTTTGGAGGGCCATACGAGAGGAGAATACGTATGACGACAGTATATTTTGTCCGGCACGCCCAGCCCAACTACGAAAATCATGACGATCTCTCCAGGGAACTTACCCCCAAGGGCCTGCGGGACAGGGAGCTTGTGACTCGATTTCTTATGGACAAGCGCATTGACGCCGTGCTGTCCAGCCCCTATAAGCGGGCGGTGGACACGGTGGCCGGCTTCGCGGAGGCGGCCCACCTGGAGATCGAGACCATGGAGGATTTCCGGGAGCGCAGGGTGGACAGCGGGTGGATTGCCGACTTTGAGGAATTTTGCAGAAGCCAGTGGGCGGATTTTGACTACAAGCTGTCCGACGGCGAGACCCTGAACGAGGTGCAGCGCCGGAATATCCGGGCGCTGAACGCCGTCCTTGCGCGGTACGAGGGGAAGAATATCGTGATCGGAAGCCACGGCACCGCCCTGAGCGTGGTTATCAACCACTTCGACAGGTCCTTTGGATACGCCCAGTTCCAGCAAATCCGGAATCTCATGCCGTGGGTGGTGCGCTTTGCCTTTGAGGACGGTATGTGCAGGCAGATACAGCCATATAATCTGTTTGCGCCGGGAGGTGCGGAATAAATGTCAGAGGGAATAACCATGAGAAAGTGGTGGGGACATCTGAAAACCATCACCGCCCACAAGGCGCGGGTGATGGGTCTGTGCTTCCGGGTGGGGCTGTACCGCCAGGGCCTGCTCCACGACATGAGCAAATACGGGCCCAGGGAGTTTCTGGTGGGGGCGAGGTACTTCCAGGGGGATCACAGCCCCAACGAGGCGGAGCGGCTGGCCACCGGCGTGTCCTCCGCCTGGCTCCACCACAAGGGCCGCAACAAGCACCACCTGGAGTACTGGATCGACTATGACCCGGCGCTGGACCACCGCATGGGCGGCATGGAGATGCCCGTGCGGTACGTGGTGGAGATGTTCTGCGACCGGGTGGCGGCCAGCCAGACCTACCAGAAGGAGCGCTACACCGACGCCTCCGCATGGGAGTACTACGCCCACAGTCAGGACCACTACATCCTCCACCCCAAGACCCGCGCCCTGCTGGAGCGGCTGCTGCTGATGCTGCGGGACGAGGGGGAGGAGCGCACCCTGGCGTATATCCGCCGCGAGGTGTTGAAGTGACATAATTGGCAGAAGAATAGGCATTTATGTCGGTTTTAGGGGGACAGCTTATGGGTGAATTGCGTAAAAAAAGAAACATTGCAGTTGCGTTCAGACGGGAAAGGGGATGATTCATTACACTTAAAAAGGAGACCGTACATGAGAAATACAATTCCAGACCCCAACTGCGTTTTCCCGAATGAATATAAGACCTCCTGCTTTTTGAAAAATGTGATTACCGCGCCCAACATCTCTGTTGGCGACTACACCTACTACGACGATCCGGTGGATCCCACCGCCTTTGAACGCAGCAACGTGCTGTTCAACTGGCCTGAATTTGGCGACAGGCTCATCATCGGCAAATTCTGCTCCCTGGCAAGCGGCGTCCAGTTCATCATGGGATCGGCAAACCATCGGATCAGCAGCATCTCCACCTATCCCTTCAACGTATTCGGCGGCGCATGGGCGGAGCTGACCCCGCCCCACCTGTCCCAGCTCCCCTTCAAGGGCGACATTGTGGTGGGCAACGACGTGTGGATCGGAAGGAACAGCGTGATTATGCCCGGGGTCCACATTGGCGACGGCGCGATTGTTGCCGCCTATGCGGTGGTGACCAGGGATGTGGCCCCGTATACCGTGGTGGGCGGAAACCCCGCCGCCTTTATCAAGAAGCGGTTTGACGAGGAGCTGATCGCTCTTCTGCTGGAGCTCCAGTGGTGGAACCTCCCGCCGGAGGAGCTGGCCCAGTTCCTCCCCACCCTGTGCGACAGCGACCTGGAGGCGGTCCGGCGCACCATAGCGGCCCGCCTGAAAAAGGCGGCCCCCGGCCGGGAGTGACCCTCCCCCGCGGGGCGGACCTGTACGCAATGGATGAATCTTAATAGCGGCATCCCCGCCGGATACCCGGCGTGGATGCTGCTCTGCGTGTCAAAAAAGTGGCTCCGCCACTTTTTTGAGTGGGCCTTCACTCCGCTCTGCGCCTCGCTGTACGCCTTTGGCGTACAGCTCGACGCTCGCTCCGTGGAAAGTGTTTTTCTCACGTACACGCCGCGAGAAAAACGATCTGAATTTATTTCGCGCCTGCGGGCGCGAAACTCCTGCGGAGGGCTTTTTTGACAGTATGAGCAGCATCCCCGCCGGATACCCGGCGTGGATGCCGCTGATTTCTGTGGAAAAACCGGAGAGAATGGGTATTCCTGTCGAAATCCAGTCAAATTTACATGGAGAACACCACGCCCGCCACGGCGGAGCCCAGGATGAAGAGGATGGGGTGGAGCCCCTTGGTCTGCTTGACCTTGTTGGTGAGGGTCCACAGCACGGCGGCCAGGATCCATCCCTTCCAGTTAAAGAGAGCCAGACTGAATCCCTGGTCCAGGGTCTCCGCAAAGAAGAGGTTGGATACCACCACCGACAGCCCCGCCGCCGCGATCAGGCCCGTGGAGGCGGGCCGCAGGCCGTAGAAGGCGCTCTCCACATATCGGTTGTTCCGGAAGCTCTTGAGGAAGGAGGCGATGATTAAGATGATAATGATGGAGGGGGTCACCAGTCCGATGGTGGCCACAGCGGCCCCCAGGACGGCGGCAGGGATCCCCCCCACGTTGCCGCCAGTGACGTAACCCACATAGGTGGCCATGTTCACGCCAATGGGGCCCGGCGTGGACTCGCCCACGGCGATCATATTGGCCACGTCGTTGCGGGTGAACCAGCCCGTGGCGTCGGCCATGTTGTAGAGGAAGGGAATGGTGGCCATGCCGCCGCCTACGGCGAACAGGCCCGTTTTGAAGAACTCCCAGAACAGACGCAGATACAGCATCACTTCTTCACCCCCATATTCTTCAGCGCAATGCCCGCCACCGCCGCAGCCAGCACAAACAGCACCGGGCTCAGGGGCGTGAAGTAGCTGCCCAGGGCCACCGCCAGAAACACCAGCAGGGTGGGCGCGTCGACGACCGCCTTCTTGTACAGCTTCACCACCGCGTTCAGGATCAGGATGCACACGCAGACCCGCACGCCGCCAAAGGCGTGCTGCACCCAGGTCAGGTGGGAGAAGGTGGTAATCACTCCCGCCAGCAGGGAGATGATGACCAGGGAGGGGAACACCACCCCCAGGGTGGCCAGGATGCCGCCCGCAATGCCCCGCTGCTTCTGGCCGATGAAGGTGGCCGTGTTCACGGCGATGACGCCCGGAGTGCACTGGCCGATGGCAAAGTAGTCCATCAACTCCTCCTCCGTGGCCCAGCCCTTGTTGTCCACCACCTCCCGCTGGAGGATGGGCAGCATGGCGTAGCCGCCGCCGAAGGTCATCACCCCCACCTTGGCGAAGGTGACGAACAGATCAGGATAGATGCTCATGGTATCGTTGGCTCCTTTATACTTGTGATAGATTTTTCCGGAGTACCGTCACTCCGTGTAGCCGTACAGCCCCCGCACTGACACCTCGCCGGTGCGCAGGGTGGTGGTCTCGCCGTCCTCCAGCCGCACCACCAGGCCGAACTGATCGTCCACGTCCAGGGCCTGGGCCCGGACCTGCCGGTCCGTCCACAGCAGGCGCACCGGCTTGCCCAGGGTGACGCACCGGCTGCGGTACTCCTCCACCCACCCGGTGAGATCCCCTCCCAGGCTGTCGGAGAGGCGGCGGAGCTCCACGATCATGGCCGCCGCCAGGGCCGGCCGGGACACGGCGCACCCCTCCTGGGCCAGGGAGGTGGCCATCTTCGCCACCTCGGGCCCGAAGTCCTCCGCCGTGTGGCTCACATTGACCCCCGCGCCGATGACCAGGGACTGGGTCATCTGGGTCTCCCCCTCCAGGGCCATCTCCGTGAGGATGCCGCACAGCTTCCGGCCCCCCAGCACCAGATCGTTGGTCCACTTGATCCCCGGGCGGACCCCGGCGGCCCGCTCCACGGCCCGGGATATCGCCACGGCGGTCATGCCCGTCACGCCCAGCAGCTCCCCCGGGGGCAGCTGGGGCCGCAGCAGCACGGACAGATAGACCCCCTTGCCCGGCGGGGACTGGAAGGAGCGGGTCATCCGCCCCCGGCCGCCGCTCTGGCTGTTGGCCACCGCCACCGTGCCGTCCGGCGCGCCCGCCAGGGCCTCCCGCTTGAGATAGGAGTTGGTGGAGTCTATTTCCTCCAGGCACCGCAGCTCCGGACAGGGGACGTCCGGCGGAAGATACCGCCGCACCTCCCGCTCCACCAGCACGTCCGGCGTAAAGGTCAGCCGGTAGCCCAGCCCCGGCCGGGCCTCCACCGTGTACCCGTCCCGCCGCAGGGCGTCGATGGCCTTCCAAACCGCAGCCCTGCTGATGCCCAGCCTTCGGCTGAGCTCCTGGCCGGAGAAAAAAGCCCCCGGCCGCTCCTGGAGCAGCTGATAGACCTGCTCTCTGCTCATTTCTCGCTCCCACACCCTTCCGTTTTTTTCCTGGCATGGCTAGTATAGCATTTCCCCCCGGGGTTGTAAACCTCCAAAAAGCCGGGCCTGCCGGAGGAACGACAGAGAAAATTCCACAAAAAATACAAGAACAGACGTTGCAATTGACCAAAACATGTGCTACAATAAAATAGAATATAGAAACCAGGAAGTTTGGAGGGCTGACGATGCCGAAGAAGACCCAGATGACAGAGCAGATCTACAACTACCTCAAAACGGTTATCCCCCAGCAGGGGTACGCCCCCTCTGTGCGGGAGATCTGCGAGGCCGTGGGGCTGAAGTCCCCCTCCACGGTCCACCTCCACCTCAAGCGGCTCCAGGAGCGGGGGCTCATTGAGAAGGGGGATTTCAAGGGCCGGGCCATTGTGCTGGTGGACCCCCCGGAGAAGCAGGAGAAGCACCGGATCCCCATTCTGGGCAATGTGGCCGCCGGTTCGCCCATCCTGGCCCAGGAGTGCATTGACGACTACCTGACCTTCGACTGCGGCGGGCGCCAGGAGGACTACTTTGCCCTGCGGGTGCGGGGGGAGTCCATGCTGGGCGCAGGCATTCTGCCCAACGATCTGGTGGTTGTCCGCCGGCAGCGGACCGCCTCAAACGGGGAGATTGTAGTGGCCCTGCTGGGGGACGAGGCCACGGTCAAGCGCCTGTCCCAGCGCAACGACGGGGTGTGGCTCCTGCCGGAGAATGACGCCTATGCGCCCATCGACGGCAAGGACGCCCAGGTGCTGGGCAAGGTGACGGCCGTGGTGCGGCAATATTGATTTCTGAGACTGACACAAAACCGGGGCGCAGCTAATGCTGCGCCCCGGTTTTGTCTGCCGCCGGCGGGGGCTGACAGAGGCGGGCCCGGCATGGGCGGCGCTTTTTTCCGCGCCGCGACGGAGAATTGTAATTTTCTATAAATCACTTCAAATATATCGGCAATAACAATTTCACAAAATCAACGATTGCCGATATACTACAAAATGTGGGGCAATAGGGCCCCAACGCTTCGTAGAAAAGAGAGGACGTATGGAGGAAAAAATTGTATTCTGCAAGGGCGGGGGATGCACGGCAAAGCTGGGCGCGGGCATTCTCCAGCGGGTGCTGGACCGCCTGCCCAGGGGGCCTGTGGACGGGGATCTGCTGGTGGGCTACGACAGCAAGGACGACGCCGCTGTCTACCGGGTGACGGACGATATTGCCATTGTGCAGACCCTGGACTTCTTCCCGCCCATGGTGGACGACCCCTACACCTTCGGCCGCATCGCCGCCGCCAACGCCCTCAGCGATATATACGCCATGGGCGGCGAGGTGAAGACGGCGCTGAACATCGTCTGCTTCCCGGAGAAGATGGATCTCAACGTGCTGGGCGAGATCATGCGGGGCGGCTCGGAGAAGGTGATCGAGGCCGGCGGAACCCTGGCCGGCGGCCACTCCATTGCGGACAGTGACGTAAAGTACGGCCTGTCCGTCACCGGCATCATCCACCCGGACCGGATCTACCACAACAACGGGGGCCGGGCGGGGGACAAGCTGATCCTCACCAAGCCTCTGGGCGTGGGCATCGTGTGCACCGCGGCCCGGGTGGGCGAGGCCTCCCAGGAGGCCCTGGACGCGGCGGTGGCGTCCATGACCACATTAAATAAGTACGCCGCCGCCTGCTGCCGCCGCTATGACATCCACGCCTGCACGGACGTGACCGGATTCAGCTTCCTGGGCCACCTCCACGAGATGATGGACGGCCGGCTGTCCTGCCATATTCACGCGCCGTCGGTGCCGGTGATCCCCCAGGCGCTCGAATACGCGGACGAGTTCCTGCTCACCGCGGCGGCCCAGCGCAACCGGAACCACACCGGGCCCTTTGTCCGCTTCGACGGCGTTTCCTTTGCCATGGAGGAGGTCCTCTTCGATCCCCAGACCTCCGGCGGCCTGCTGGTGGCCCTGGGCGCGGCGGAGGCGGAAGACCTGCTGGCGGAGCTGCGGTCCGCCGGCGCAGCGGCGGCTGTGGTGGGCGAGATCCTGGAGCGGCAGGAGCCGGAAATCCTGGTGACAACGGATTAAAGATTAAGGTTTTTGAGCAGTCCCGATCACGGGTCTAAAGTTTTTTCTTTTGCTTCTTTTCTTTTGTTCACAAAAGAAAAGAAGAGAAAAAAGGAGGAGATTAAATATGATCCAAGTAAACGCAATGGACGACACCTGCCCCATCCCTGTTGTCAAGACCAAGAACGCCATCAAGGAGCTGGGCGCGGCCGGCGGCGTGGTGGAGACCCTGGTGGACAACGAGATCTCTGTGCAGAACCTGACCAAGATGGCCAATCAGAAGGGCTACGGCGTGAAGAGCGAGAAGCTGGGGGAGAACCAGTTCAAGGTCACCATGACCGTGGGCGAGGGCGCGGCCCCCATCCCGGAGGACGAGACCACGGAGTGTATCGTCCCCGCCGGCCGGGGGAAGAACGTGGTGGTGGCCGTGGGGTCCGACCAGATGGGCGAGGGCGCGGAGAAGCTGGGCAAGGCCCTCATCAAGGGCTTCCTCTACGCCCTGGGCCAGCAGGACCAACTGCCCCAGACCATCCTCTTCTACAACGGCGGCGCGTCCCTCACCTGCGAGGGCTCCGCGTCTCTGGAGGACCTGAAGAGCCTGGAGGCCCAGGGGGTGGAGATCATGACCTGCGGCACCTGCCTGGACTTCTACGGCCTGACCCAGCAGCTGCGGGTAGGCGAGGTCACCAACATGTACGCCATCGCGGAGAAGCTGACGGGCGCGGATCTGGTGGTCAAGCCCTGATATGCGGGAGAAGAAACCGGCCCTGATTATCACCTTTCCCTCTACCGCCGCAGCCATGGAGGCGGAGAGCTTCTGCCAGGAGCAGGGGCTCCCGGGCCGGATCATCCCCGTGCCCCGGGAGATCACGGCGGGCTGCGGACTGGCCTGGAGAGCGCCCCCGGAGGCGGAGGCGGCGCTGACCGGGGCCCTGGGGGCGGCGGGACTCGCCTGGTCTGACGCCCGGGTGCTGGAGGTGTAGTGATGGCGTACGAGCTGCCCCCGCGATTCGCGGAGTATAACGAGGCCCGGCAGAAGGGCTTTCTCACGGTGAAAAAGGTCAAGGAGGACGGCGGCCGGGTGGCGGGGATCTTCTGCACCTTCACGCCCCTGGAGATCCTGGACGCGGCGGGGTTCCTCAGCGTCAGCCTGTGCGGCATGAGCGGGGAGACCATCCCCGCCGCAGAGGCCCATCTGCCCCGGAACCTGTGCCCCCTCATCAAATCCAGCTACGGCTTTGCCCTCACGGACAAGTGTCCCTACACCTACTTCTCCGACCTCATCGTGGGGGAGACCACCTGCGACGGCAAGAAAAAGATGTACGAGCTCCTGGGCCGCCTCAAGCCGGTCTACACCCTCCACCTGCCCCAGGGGCTGGACGGCTGCGCCCTGGAGAACTGGACGGCGGAGCTGCGCCGGTTCATCGCCTTTCTGGAGGAGCGGTTTGGCGTGTCTGTCACGGACAAAGCCCTGCGGGAGGCGGCCCGGGCCCGGAACCAGGAGCGGCGGGCCCGGATGGCGCTGATGGAGACCATGCGGGCCGTGCCGCCGCCTGCCAGCGGCCTCAGCCTGTACCGGACCCTGGAGGGCTCCGGCTTCCTCTTTGACCAGGACCAGCGGACCGCCGGCCTGGACCGGCTGCGGGAGGAGCTGCTGGCGGCCTATGCCGCCGGGGAGCGGCCCGTGTCCGCCGCCAGCAGGCGCATCCTGGTCACCGGCTGCCCCATCGGCGGGGTGCTGGAGAAGACGGTGGGCGTGATCGAGGCCAGCGGCGGCGCGGTGGTCTGCTTTGAAAATTGCAGCGGCATCAAGGCCGCCTGCCAGATGGTGGACGAGCAGGCGGAGGACATCCTCTCCGCCATTGCCGCGCGGTATCTGGAGATCGGCTGCGCGGTGCTCTCCCCCAACCGGCGGCGGCGGGAGCACCTGAAAAAGCTGATTGAGGAATTTCACGTGGACGGCGTGGTGGAGGTGGACCTCCAGAGCTGCGCCACCTACGGCGTTGAGACATACGAGATCCAGGCCCTTCTGCGGGAGCTGGGCGTGCCCTATATGGCCCTGGAGACGGACTACGGCCAGGGCGACTGCGGCCAGCTGTCCACCCGCCTGGGGGCGTTTATAGAGAGGCTGTGACATGATCTACCTAGACAACGCGGCGACCACGCTGCACAAGCCGCCCCAGGTCATGGACGCGGTGGTCCGCGCCATGACCGCCATGGGCAACGCCGCCCGGGGGGCCCACGGCGGGGCCCTGGAGGCGTCCCGAACCGTGTACAACACCCGGGTGAAGCTGGCCAGGCTCTTCGGCTGCCCCCGGCCGGACCACGTCATCTTTACCGCCAACTCCACCGAGGCCCTGAACATCGCCATCAGCGGCCTCATCCGGCCCGGGGACCACGTTGTCACCACAGACTGCGAGCACAACAGCGTCCTTCGGCCCCTGTACCGGCTGGAGGAGAGGGGCGCGGTCCTGGATATTGCGCCGGCGGACCGGCTGGGGCGGGTGGCCTGTGAGGACCTGGAGGCCCTGCTGCGGCCGGACACCCGGGCCGTGGTCTGCACCCACGCCTCCAACCTGACGGGCAACGTGCTGGACATCGCCCGCATCGGGGAGATGGCCCGCCGCCGGGGGGCCCTTTTCATCGTGGACGCCTCCCAGACCGCCGGGGCCCTGCCCATTGATATGGAGGCCATGGGCGTCGACGTGCTCTGCTTCACCGGCCACAAGGGCCTCATGGGCCCCCAGGGCACCGGCGGCCTGTGCGTCCGGCCCGGGGTGGAGATCGAGCCCTGGAAGGTGGGGGGCTCCGGGGTCCACTCCTACGACAGGCGTCAGCCCCGGGAGTACCCCACCCGCCTGGAGGCGGGCACCCTCAACGGCCACGGCATCGCCGGCCTCTCTGCGGCCCTGGACTTCCTCCAGGAGGTGGGCGTGGAGGCCATTGAGGCGAAGGAGTGCGCCCTCATGGACCGCTTCTACCAGGCCGTGTCCGCCATGGACGGCGTGACGGTCTACGGCGACTTCTCCCAGGCCCGGCGCAGCGCCATTGTGGCCCTGAACATCCGGGATTACGACTCCGCCGCCGTGTCCGATGAGCTCAGCGAGACCTACGGCATCGCCACCCGCCCCGGGGCCCACTGCGCCCCCCGGATGCACCGGGCCCTGGGCACCACGGACCGGGGGGCGGTCCGGTTCAGCTTCTCCTGGTTCAACACCCAGGACGAGGTGGACGAGGCTATCCGGGCCGTAGGCCAGCTGGCGGAGGAGTAGGATGAAAACAAAGTACTGTATTGGCATTGATATCGGCTCCACCTGCGCCAAGACCGTGGTGCTGAGCCAGGATAAGAGCGTCCTTTTGCAGCTGCTTCAGCCCACAGGCTGGAGCAGCGTGGACACGGCGGAGGACATCCGCCGCCGCCTGGAATCGGCGGGCTTCCCCATAGAGGGCGGGGCGGCGGTGGCCACCGGCTATGGCCGCGTGTCGGTGCCCTACGCGGACAAGTGCGTCACCGAGATCACCTGCCACGGCCGGGGCGCGTGCCACATCTACGGCGCTGACCAGCTGACGGTTATCGACATCGGCGGCCAGGACACCAAGATCATCCGCATTGAGAACGGCGCGGTCAGCGACTTCCTCATGAACGACAAGTGCTCCGCCGGCACGGGCCGGTTTCTGGAGATCATGGCCAACACCCTGGCCGTCCGGCCGGAGGAGCTGTGCTCCATGGCCGCGGAGGGCGGCGGGGTCAGCATCAGCTCCATGTGCACGGTGTTTGCCGAGTCGGAGGTCATCAGCCTCATCGGCCGTGGGGAGAAGCGGGAGAACATCGCCTTCGCGGTGGTGGACTCCATTGTAAAAAAGGTGTCCTCCCAGGCCGGCCGCATGGCGGGGGGACAGGGGGCGGTGTGCCTCACCGGCGGCCTGTGCGGCTATCCCTACCTCCGCCAGTCCCTGTCCGATGCCCTGGGCTGCGAGGTCCGGACGGCGGAGGATGGGCGGTACGCCGGCGCGATGGGGGCGGCCCTCAGCGCCCTGGCCCTGGAGAAGCAGCAATCCGCTGAAAAATAAAAGATGGAGGAAAAATGAAATGTCGGACTATGTGAGCATGTGGAAGGACCTGGGGATGGACCTGGAGAGCCACGATCTGCTCTGTCAGGTGCTGCCCACGGCGGTGGGGGACGTGTTCCTCACCCAGGAGAACCGGCCCAAGGGCATGGACTTCTGGGATCTGGTGATCTCCGAGGTCCACGGCATCCGGCCCAAGGAGCTCATTGAGGAGCAGAAGAAGGGCCGCAAGGTGTTCGGGACCTTCTGCGTCTATGTGCCGGACGAGGTGATCCTGGCGGCCAACGGCATTGTCACGGGCCTGTGCGGCGGCAGCCAGTTCTGGGTCCCCGGCGGCGAGGCCGTGCTGCCCAAGAGCACCTGCCCCCTCATCAAGGCCAGCGTGGGCGCCCGCCTGGGCCGGACCTGCCCCTTCTTCCGCATTGCGGACATGTACGTGGGCGAGACCACCTGCGACGGCAAGAAAAAGGCCTACGAGATCCTGGGCGAGGACGTGCCCATGTATGTCATGGACGTGCCCCAGATGAAGCGGGAGAAGGACATCCTCAAGTGGAAGGACGAGATTGCTGCGTTCGCCCAGAAGGTGGAGGAGTTCACCGGCAACACGATCACCGTGGAGAAGCTGAACGAGGCCATCCGCGTCATCAACGAGAAGCGCAAGGCCCTGGCCCGGGTGTACAACTGCCGCAAGGCCGCCTGCCTGCCCATCTCCGGCCGGGACGCGCTGCTGATGATGCAGATCTCCTTCTTTGACGATCCGGTCCGCTGCGCCCAGATGTGCAACAAGCTGGCCGACGAGCTGGAGCAGCGCATTGCCGACGGCGTGAGCGTGGTGCCCGCCGGGACCAAGCGGATCCTGGTCACCGGCACGCCCCTGGCCGTGCCCAACTGGAAGCTGCACAACATCATCGAGACCAGCGGCGGCGCGGTGGTCTGCGAGGAGATGTGTACCGGCACCCGCTACTTCGAGAATCTGGTGGACGAGACCCAGACCACCCTGGAGGGGCAGTTCATGGCCCTCAGCCAGCGGTACATGAAGACCAACTGTGCCTGCTTCACCCCCAACACCGGCCGCATCGACGACATCCTGCGCATGGTCAAGGAGTACCAGGTGGACGGCGTCATCGACTGCAGTTTGAAGTTCTGCTGCCTGTACGACACGGAGAAGTACGGGGTCTCCCGGGCCCTGAAGGAGGCCGGCGTGCCGGTGCTGAGCCTGGAGACCGACTACGCGGACACCGACGCGGAGCAGCTGCGCACCCGCATCGGCGCGTTTATCGAGCTGCTCAATGGCTGAGGGGGATCTGCGCTGGTACATCCTGTTTGCCAACTATGAGCAGGGCCTTGCCCTCCACGGCCTGCTGACGGACGCGGGGATCAAAAACCGCATCGCCCCCGCCCCCCGGGCCATTCAGGGGGAGCTCTCCTGCGGCATGTCCCTGCTGCTGGAGCCGGACGCGGTGGAGGCCGCCCGGCGGTGCATCAAGGAGCACCACGCGGAGTATTACGACATCGTCCCCCTGGCCGGTCAGATCCGGTCCCGCCGGGACAAGTACTGCTGATCCATATAACATAACAGGCGCGCCGGAGGAGGCATTTCCCCCGGCGCGCCCTGTTTTTTCCCTGTTCTTCCTGCCTCGGACGGCATACCGGCCCCACAGGGGCCAAGGTTTTTCCTTTTTCCTGCCAAATCCTGAGAATTTCATATTGAAATGGGGAACAATTTACAGTATACTCAAAAGAAGAATCCATTGTCCCAGGAAGGAGCCGCTCTATGAGCAATATCATCACCTCCATTGACCGC
The DNA here is from genome assembly GCA_947365965.1 of uncultured Clostridia bacterium. Lineage (GTDB taxonomy): Bacteria > Bacillota > Clostridia > Oscillospirales > Oscillospiraceae > Pelethomonas. The sequence continues at coordinate 37,448 of CANAZG010000009.1, read as the reverse complement.
CGCTCCCCGGCGGAGCGGGCCGGCGTGCGGACCGGCGAAAAGCTGATCTCCATCAACGGCCACGACGTGGAGGATGTGCTGGACTATCGCTTTTTCGGCTATGACCGGGACCCCCTGCTGGTGCTGGAGGGGCCCGACGGCGTGCGCCGCTCCCTGCGGGTGAAGAAGGGGGAGGCGGAGGAGCTGGGCCTCAACTTTGAGACCTACCTCATGGACCAGCCCCGGCCGTGCAGCAACCACTGTCTGTTCTGCTTTGTGGATCAGATGGCCCCCGGCTGCCGGGACACCCTCTATTTTAAGGATGACGACGCGCGGCTCAGCTTCCTCATGGGCAATTACATCACCCTCACCAACCTCACCCCCCGGGAGGCTCAGCGGATCATTGACCTGCGCATCAGCCCCATCAACGTCTCCGTCCACGCCACGGACCCCAAGCTCCGCGCCGCCCTGCTGGGCAGCCGGGCCGGGGGGGAGAGTCTGGAGTACATGCGCGCCTTCGGCAGGGCGGGCATTGTCATGAACGGCCAGATTGTTCTGTGTCCCGGGTTCAACGACGGCCCCCAGCTCCAGCGGACCATGGAGGATATGGCCGCCTGGGGGTTTGCCAGCTGCTCCATTGTGCCCGTGGGCCTGACCAAATACCGGGAGGGGCTGGCCAAGCTGCGGCCTGTGGACCGGGACACCGCCAACCGGACCATTGATCTGGTGGACGCCTTCGGGGCGGCGTGCCTGGAGCGGACCGGCTCCCGGATGTTCTTCTGCTCCGACGAGCTCTACATCCGGGCGGGCCGCGCCCTGCCGGAGGAGGCGTACTACGAGGACTACGTGCAGCTGGAGAACGGGGTGGGCCTGCTCCGCAGTCTGACGGAGGAGTTTCGCGCCGGCCTGCGGCTGGAGGAGGGGCCGGCGGAGGCCCCGCCCTACACCATTGCCACGGGGGTCAGCGCCCAGCCCTATTTGCAGGAGCTGGCCCGGGCGGCGGAGGAACAGACCGGGGTAAGGGGGCAGGTCATTGCCATTGAAAATGATTTCTTCGGCCACACGGTGGACGTGGCGGGTCTTGTCACCGGCGGGGATTTGATCGCCCAGCTCCGGGGCCGGGACCTGGGGGAGCGTCTGCTCATCCCGGTGAATATGCTCCGCCATGGTGGGGACGTGTTTTTGGATGACGTCCGCGTGTCCGGCGTGGAGCGGGAGCTGGGCCTGCCGGTAACGGTGGTGGACCAGGACGGCTTCGATCTGCTGGACGCGATGCTGGGGCGGAAGGCCGGGGGTTAGTAACCATTCTTTTTCTTGAAAGAAAAAGAATCAAAAAGAACTTTTAGAGGGTGTGGAAAGTACTTCCAGCATCAGCAGAGCGCCCAGGCGGAAGCCCTTTTTATACCAGTGCAGGTTGCCGATAGCGGTGATTTCCCCCTCTGTATTGTTGATTTCGTCAATGACCTCCAGGCCCACCAGCGGCGTGACCTGTTCCCAAAGCGACAGAAGCTTTTTCCGCAGCGCAGTCAGCTCCTCCGTGGATTCACAACATCTGTAGGCAGGACTTTCAAAGAGTTCTTTTAATATGTCTGTCATGCTTGTCCCCTCCTTATTAATATTGGCAAAATCATTATACAAAAGTTTTCTTCTGTAGTCAATAGCTTTGCAGAAGTTTTCTCCTGCACTTATGAGAGGCTTAATATGAAGCATAGCGAAAGAATATTTCAAATTATGGAAAGACAAGGCATCAGCGCATATCGGCTGTCTAAAGCAACCGGAATAACGGAGAGTACTTTTGTCCAATGGAGAAGATGCCCTTCATCTAATATACGTTCCAGTAATCTTGTCAAAATCGCCGATCATCTGGACTGTTCCGTGGACTACCTCCTGGGCCGGACGGAGGACCCGGAGCTGCACCAAAAATAACCGCGTGACATGGTGGATATTTACGGTTTGAAAAAGGGAGTACAAACATGGCAAAACCGATCGTAGCAATCGTGGGCCGGCCCAACGTGGGCAAGTCCGCGCTCTTCAACAAGCTCATTGGCCGGCGGGTCTCCATTGTGGAGGATACCCCCGGCGTGACCCGTGACCGCATCTACGGCGAGACCGACTGGAACGGCCGCCGCTTCACCCTCATCGACACCGGCGGCATCGAGCCCCGCACGGACAACGAGATCCTCGCTTTCATGCGCGATCAGGCGGGAATCGCCATCAGCCACGCGGACGTGATCGTCTTTCTCACCGACATCCGCACCGGCCTCACCGCCTCGGACCAGGAGGTGGCGGCCATGCTCCTGCGCAGCGGCAAGCCCATTGTGCTGGCGGTGAACAAGATGGACTCCGTGGGCACGGTGAACCCGGACTTCTACGAGTTCTACAACCTGGGCCTGGGGGACCCCATCGCCGTCTCCGCCGTCCACGGCCACGGCACCGGGGACCTGCTGGACGAGTGCGTGGCCCACTTCCCGCCGGAGGAGGACGAGGAGGAGGACGAGGACCGGATCCAGGTGGCCATCATCGGCAAGCCCAACGTGGGCAAGTCCTCCCTGACCAACAAGATTCTGGGCCAGCAGCGCACCATTGTCAGCAACGTGGCCGGCACCACCCGGGACGCCATTGACAGCTTCTTTGAGAACGAGACCGGCAAATATGTGTTCATCGACACCGCCGGGATGCGCAAGAAGTCCAAGGTGGACGAGGCCATTGAGCGTTACAGCGTCCTCCGGGCCCAGATGGCCATTGAGCGGGCGGACGTGTGCCTCATCCTCATCGACGCCCAGGAGGGGGTCACGGAGCAGGACACCAAGGTGGCCGGCATGGCCCACGAGGCGGGCAAGGCCAGCATTATCGTGGTGAACAAGTGGGACCTCATCGAGAAGGACGGCAAGACCATGGACAAAATGCGCCAGGAGGTCCGCCGGGACCTGAGCTACATGACCTACGCCCCCATTCTGTTCATCTCCGCCGCCACGGGCCAGCGGGTGGACCGGCTCTTTGAGCTCATCCAGTACGTGAACAACCAGGCCGCCACCAGGATCACCACCGGCATGCTCAACTCCGTCCTGGCCGACGCCCAGACCCGGGTGCAGCCCCCCACGGACAGGGGCCGGCGGCTGAAAATCTACTACATGACCCAGGCGGGGGTGAAGCCCCCCCACTTCATCTGCTTCTGCAACGACGCGTCCCTGTTCCACTTCTCCTACCAGCGGTATCTGGAGAACCAGATCCGCACGGTGTTCGGTCTGGAGGGGACCCCCATCAAGATGACCATCCGCCAGAAGGGCGACAAGGAGGACTGAATATGATCGCTGTGTGTGTGATTATCCTGACAGCGGCGGGGGGGCTCTATCTGGGCTGGGTCAACGGCCCGGTGGTCCTGGGGTGCATCGCGCTGTCCGCCCTGACGTCCTACCTGCTGGGCTGCTCCAACGGGGCGGTGCTGGTGTCCAAATACGTCCTGCGGGACGACGTGCGCACCCACGGCAGCGGCAACGCGGGCCTGACCAACTTCCACCGCACCTTCGGCGGGCCCCTGACCCTGCTGGTGATCCTGTCCGACGTGCTGAAAATGGTGCTGGCCGCTTACCTCTCGGTGTGGATGTGGCGCGTGATCGGAGCGGACAGCCCGGTGCTGGCTAAGTACTGGGCCGGTGTGTGGTGCCTGGTGGGCCACATGTTCCCCTGCATGTTCCGCTTCAAGGGCGGCAAGGGCATCCTCTCCGGGGGGACCCTGGCCCTGCTGCTGGACTGGCGGATCGCCCTGGTGGTGTGGGGCGGGTTCCTCCTCCTGACGGCCCTGACCAAGTATGTGTCCCTGGGATCCCTGTGGGCCGGGGCCAGCTTCCCCTTTATCAGCTGGTACGTGTACCGGGATACTCGGGTGCTGCTGCCCCTGGCGGCGGCCTGCGGGGTCCTGGTGGTGTGGGGCCACCGGGCCAACATCGTGCGGCTGCTGGAGGGCACGGAAAATAAATTCTCCCTGCATAAAAAGCGGGAATAGGAGGCGTTTTGCGATGAAAATAACCGTATTAGGCTCCGGCGGCTGGGGGACGGCCCTGGCGCTGCTGCTGCTGGACAACGGCAATGACGTGACGCTCTGGTCCTTCATGGAGGAGGAGTGCAGGGCGCTGCGGGAGAAGCGGGAAAACCCCATGCTCAAGGGGGTCCCCCTGCCGGAGGCGCTCCATCTGACCAGCTCCATGGACGCCCTGGGAGAGAGCGAGCTGGTGGTGATGGCCACCCCCTCCTTTGCCGTCCGGACCACGGCCAGGAAGGCCGCGCCCCTGCTGCGGCAGGACGCGGTGGTGGTCAGCGTGGCCAAGGGCATTGAGAAGGACACGGCCCTGTGCCTGACCCAGGTGATCGAGGAGGAGCTGGGGGGCAAGGGCCGGGTGGTGGCCCTCTCCGGCCCCTCCCACGCGGAGGAGGTTGGCCGCCGGGTGCCTACGGGGTGCGTGGCCGCGTCCCGGGACATGACGGCGGCGGAGCTGGTCCAGGAGGTGTTCATGGGCCCCCGGTTCCGGGTGTACACCAACAGCGACGTGCTGGGCGTGGAGCTGGGCGCGGCGCTGAAGAACGTGCTGGCCCTGTGCTGCGGCATCAGCGACGGCATGGGCCTGGGGGACAACACCAAGGCCCTGCTGATGACCCGGGGCATGACGGAGATGGCCCGGCTGGGGGTGGCCCTGGGGGGCCGGAAGGAGACCTTCGCCGGTCTGAGCGGCATGGGGGATTTGATCGTCACGTGCACATCCATGCACTCCCGCAACCGCCGCTGCGGCATTCTCATCGGCCAGGGCAAGGACGTGCAGACCGCCATGGCGGAGGTGGGGGCCACGGTGGAGGGCTACTACGCCGCCCTCAGCGCCCACCAGCTCTCTGCCAAGGCCGGGGTGGAGATGCCCATCTGCCAGCGGGCCTACCGGGTGCTCTACGAGGGACAGCCGGTGCAGGAGGTGGTCAGCCAGCTCATGACCCGGAGCAAGCGCCACGAGGTGGATGAGAGCTGGATCTGACGGCGGGCTTTTGGCACGGCGGATGGGGAAGGCTATCCGGGAGCGGAAAAGTCAAAACAAGGCGTATATTGTCTGCTGGATCATACAAATAGGAGGATAACACCATGCTGAAAAAAGCGCGAATCGTCTCCATGATCGTCCTGGCCGCATCTGTGGTAATCACCGCCGGACTGGTGGTGGAGAATCTGGTGCTGGCCTGTCTGGCCCTGGCCAGGAAGCGGGAGCGGCGGTAAGAGAAGTAAGAGAACCGGCGCGGGGAGAGCTCTCCCCGCGCCGGTTTTTTGCACCTGCCTCCGCCGTAAGGATATTGGCGGAAACAGGTGTCGCGTCTCTTTTTGGTGCGCCAGAAAAGGGACCGTTACATGGGATTGCTCTCCAGCCAGCGGCCCACGCTCTCCCCCACCTCTGCGGCGCAGCCGGGGGCGTAGGGCAGGCGCAGGCCCGCGTCCTCCACCAGCTCCCGGAAGGTCCGGGTGCCCGCCTCGTCCACAAAGCGGAGGTAGCGGCTCCACGCGTCCTCCCGGTTGGCCAGGGAGGCCTGCCAGAACTGAAGGGCCACCATCTGGGCCATACAGTAGTCCAGGTAGTAGAAGGGCTCCTGGTAGATGTGGAGCTGGCGCTGCCAGCCCGCGCCCCGGCTGTAGAAGGGCAGGCCGTCGAAGTCCGTCCAGGGGCGGTACTTCCGCTCCAGATCCAGCCAGAGCCGGTTGCGCTCCTCCGGCGTCAGGCCCGGCTGCTCATAGACTCCCTGCTGGAACTCGTCCACCATGCACCCGTAGGGCAGGAAGATGAGGGCCCGCTCGCAGTGGTCCAGCTCATACTTGGCGGTCTGGGGCCCGAAGAAGAGGCTGTGCCAGGGGGCGGTGAGAAACTCCATGGACATGGAGTGGCACTCGCAGGCCTCGATGGTGGGGCTCTTGAGGGCGTCCAGGCAGTCCATCCGGGCGGCCCGGTAGGCGGCGAAGGCGTGGCCCGCCTCGTGGGTGAGCACGTCCACGTCCCCGCTGGTGCCCACGAAGTTGGAGAAGATGAAGGGGGCCTTGTAGTCGGCCAGCTCCGTGCAGTAGCCGCCGGGGGCCTTGCCCTCCCGGCTGAGCACGTCCAGCAGCTCGCCGTCGTAGAGGAAGTCGATGAACTCTGCGGTCTGGGGGCTCAGCTGGCGGTACATCTCCCGGCCGGCGGCCAGGATGTCGCTGGCCGAGCCCTGGGGCAGGGCGTTTCCGTCGAGGAAGTGGATGGCGTCGTCGAAGAACTTCAGCTTCTCCAGGCCCAGCCGCCTGGCCTGCCGGTCCTTCACCCTGGACACCAGGGGGACCATGTCCCGGGCGATCTGCTCCCGGAAGGCGGCGGCGTCACGAACGTCCCAGCAGTTGCGGGTGAGGCGGTCGTAGGCCACGGGGATGAAGCTCTCGTGGCCCATGGCCCGGCCCTGGGCGGTGCGGTTCTTCACCAGCTGGTCATAGATGCTGTCCAGCTCCTCCCGGTGGCTGTCGTACCACCGGCCCTCGGTCTCGTAAGCCCGGCGGCGCACCTCCCGGCTGGCGTCCTCCTTGAAGGGCCCCAGGCGGGGCAGGGGCAGCCGCGTCCCCTCCCAGTCCACCACGGCGGAGGCGCAGAGCTTCTGGTACTCGCTGCGCAGGCGGTTCTCCTCCTGCATCAGGGGCATGATCTCCGGCTTCATGGACCGGGCGCTGATGTCCAGGTTGGTGAACAGGAGCTTCCCGAACCGCCCCTCCAGCTCCTGCCGGAAGGGGGAGCGGAGCAGGGCCAGACTGATCCGCTGGCGCTGCTCCTGGAGGGCCGGGGTGATCTGGTCCACGTAGTCGTTCTCCTGGTCGTAGAAGCTGTCCCTGGTGTCGATGGTGTGGCGGATGCTGGCCAGGGTGCAGGCGGTGGAGGTCTCCCGCTCCAGGGCCTCAAAGTCCAGGTAGGCCCGGGCCTGCTCCTCCGCCGAGGCGGCGGCGGAGATCCGGCGGAGAATACCGGCGGTCTTCTCCTCTATGGCGGCCAGATCGGGCCGCCGGTAGGGCATCTGTGGAAATTTCATAGCGCGTCTCCTTATTCCGATTTATTCTGCTGCCAGCGGCGCGGCTGCCGGCCGCGCCGCTGGTTCTTACTGCTACAGCCGGGCCAGCACAGCCACCAGATAGGCCCAGGTGCGCTGGAGGGAGGAGATGGAGGCCCGCTCCCTGGGGGTGTGGATGTCCACCAGATCCGGGCCGAAGGACACCGCGTCCAGATCCGGCATCTTGGCGGTGAGGATGCCGCACTCCAGTCCCGCGTGGATGGTCTCCACCTTGGGCTCCCTCCCGTACTGCTCCTTAAAGACCGCTACCATGGTATCCCGCAGGGGAGAGTCCTTGCGGTACTCCCAGGCGGGGTAGTCCCCCCGGCGGGTGAAGGATGCGCCATCGGACAGGGCCTTGAGCTTCTCCACCAGGGCCTCCTTCTCAGCGGCCGCGCTGCTGCGCACACTCCAGGTCAGGCGCAGCGCGCCCTCCTCCAGCCGCAGGATGCCCAGGTTCAGGGACGTGCGGACCTGACCGGGCAGGTCCGGCTCCATGGCCTGCACGCCGTTGGGGGCGGAGAGGATCAGCTCCAGTGCCCGGCGGCTGTCCTCCGGGGAGAGGGCCTTGCAGGACCCGCCGCCGATTTCCCTCAGGGTGCAGGATCCGTTGGGGGCCTCGGAGCAGCCCGCCAGGGCCTTCCGGAACAGGTCCTCCACGTCCGCGCCGTCCGCCCCGCCGGCAGGCAGGAGGACCCGGGCCTCGGCCTGACCGGGGATGGCGTTGTCCTGCTCCCCGCCGTGGAGGGAGATGAGCCGAACGCCGGGCAGCCCGATGAGGCACTGGGCCAGCGCCCGGTTGGCGTTGGGGATATTCTTGTGGATCTCTGCGCCGGAGTGGCCGCCGGGCAGACCAGAGACGGAGAGGGTGAAGACATCGCCGGAGACATCCTCCGCCGGCAGGGAGAGGTGCAGGTCGCACCGGGCGCCTCCGGCGCAGCCCACAGTGAGGATCCCCTCGGCCTCGGAGTCGATGTTCAGCAGGTATTTGCTCTTGAGGTCGGAGCAGTCCAGGGCCGTGGCTCCCAGCAGGCCGATCTCCTCGTCCACCGTGAGTACCGCCTCCAGGGGGGGATGGGGGATGGCGTCGTCGTCCAGCACGGCCATGGCCATGGCCACAGCGATGCCATCGTCGCCGCCCAGGGTGGTGCCCCGGGCCTTGAGCCAGTCCCCGTCCACCGTCAGCTCCAGCCCCTCCCGGGTGAAGTCGTGGTCCACCCCAGCGTCGGCAACGCACACCATATCCAGATGGCCCTGGAGCATCACCGCCGGGTGGTCCTCATACCCTGGGGAGGCGTCCTTCCAGATGACCACGTTGCCCGCCTCGTCCCGGCGGTGGCGGAGGCCCCGGGCCTTGGCGAAGTCCACCGCCCAGTCGCTGGCGGCGGCGGTATTCCCCGAGCCGTGGGGGATGGCGCACAGCTCCTCGAAAAAGCGGAGCACATTCTGGGGCTCCAGGTTGGCTAAAACTTTTTTCTCCATCGTTCGTTCTTCCTTTACTTATGAAAAGTTGACAGCCTTCTCTCCGAAAAGGCTGGAAAGGGACCTGGAGGGGCGGCTGGAGGGCCGCCGGCCTCTGTCAGACAGTTTACCACCTGCCCTGCGGCCCGTCAAGTGCGGCAAGGGGCCGGGGCCCTGCGGCCCCAGCCCCTTGTTCTCTTTACCGCGAATACGTTTTTCCCCGGAGGGGGCGGCGGTATTCGTGGGCTCAGCAATGTCCCCAGTGCCCGCCGGAGGTATGGGCGCCGTAGCAGCCGGTGGTGCAGAAGCCGCCGGCGTGGTGCGCACCGCAGTAGGTCTCCCCGTCGTGGACGTGGCGGCCCGTCAGAGTGCAGCCCTCCACCGTGCAGGCGGGGACCCACTGGCCGCTGCCCTGGTGGTAGCAGCCGGCGGTGCAGACGCCGTCGGCATGGTGCGTGCCGCAGTAGGTCACGCCGTTGTGGAGATGGCGGCCTGCAATGGCGCAGCCCTCCACCGTGCAGGCGGTCACAGTCTGGGCGTTGCTGGCGTAGCAGGCGGCGGTGCAGCAGCCGTCGGCGTGGCTGGTGCCGCAGTAGGTCACGCCGTCATGGAGATGGCGGCCCGCCAGGGTGCAGCCCCCCACGGTGCAGGCGGCCACCTTCAGGTTGACGCCCTGGCTGTAGCAGCCGGCGGTGCAGACACCATTGGCGTGGTAGGTGCCGCAGTAGGTCACGCCATTGTGGAAATGGCGGCCCTCGATGGCGCAGTTCTCCACCGTGCAGGCGGGGATCTGGGCGGCAGTCCGGCAGCCGTGGCGGCCTCCCCCGTGGTGGGCGGCGGCCGGCAGGACCAGGGCCAGCGCCGTCAGGATGCTCAGCAGTCCGGCGGCGGCCCTCTTCTTGAGTGCGGTGTTCATAATAAACTCCTCCTTCATTCATACTATATACATTGTGCCACTGATATGATCTATTGTCTCGGGGCTCCTATTGGATGCCCCGCAGCAGCTCGCTGATGTCCACCTCGTACAGCTTGGCCAGGGCCAGCAGGTTGGAGGTGCTGGGCTCCGCCGTGCCGTTCTCCCACTTGCTCACCGCCTGGCGGCTGACGCCCAGGGCCTCGGCCACCTGCTCCTGGCTCATGCCGTGGGCGGCCCGCCGAGCCTTGAGGGCCTCGGCCAGGGACTGGTAGAGCGCCTCGTTGTCCCGGCGGCTGCGCCGGTCCTTCGCGCCCTTGAACAGCACATACAGAAGGATTGCCCCGCCGGCCACCAGGGCCAGCAGCAGAAGCGCGGTCAGAATGGAGACAGCGGACATCCAGCCGGAGGCGTGGTGCATTTTCATTGCGCCCAATGTGATCCCCCCTTTCTCCTGGATTTCGGGCTCAGTATACCACATTCCGCCGGTTGCGTCTACCAATTTGTGGCGCAACTTTTGGTTGCGGGGCGGTTTTTTGCCCCAAAAAGTGGATCCATGGGCCTTAGAGGTCCGTTCTTTGGCGGTTATGGCAAAAAGGCCGGTTCATTCTTGACAAAGCCTACAAATCACTTCCAGATTTTTTCCGCGAGAAATGACGATTGACAAACCGGGCGGCGCATATTACAATACCGTTAACAACTCATCTTTGATGAGTTAATTAAACAGGAGAGAGGAGCTTTCAAATGCAGGATTATCTCAAAATAGCAAACAGCGGATGGATGTGGTTCGCCGTAGCCGTCCCCATGGCCGTCCTGGCCTGGCAGGTGTTTCTGCTGCTCAGGCGGTCCCTGCGGGACGGCAGGCGGATGGGGGTCAAAAACGAACAGATCAAGAGCGCCGTCATCGCCTCCGCGTCCGCCTCCATCGGTCCCTCCGTCTCCATCCTCACGGGCATGGTCTCCCTGATGGTCATGATGGGCGCGCCAATCGCCTGGATGCGGCTTTCCTACATCGGCGCGGTCATGTTCGAGATGACCTCCGCCGACGTGGGCGCGGAGGCGGTGGGCGTGGCCTTCGAGCAGTCCTCCATGACCGCCGAGGCCTTTGCCAACGGCGTGTGGGCCATGATCCTGGGCAGCGTCGGCTGGATCATCGTCTCCGGCCTCTTCACCCACAAGATCGACGGCCTGCGCACCAGACTGGCCGGCGGCAACCAGAAGGCCCTGCCCATCATCACCGCCGCCGCCACCCTGGGCTGCTATTGCAGCCTCACCTTCAACAAGATGTACCCCGTGGCCATGGACAACAAAAACATCTATGCCACCGTCGGCGGCGCACTGACCATCTTCCTGCTGACCATGTGGAACAAGAAGCGCAAGGCCAAGTGGGTGAGCAACTGGAGCGCCACGCTGGCGATGATCGTCGGCCTGGTCTTCGCCTGTATCGTTTAATGGGAGGTAAGAGCAATGAACGAAGAGATGACCACGCAGCAGATCTATGACCAGGAATATATCCCCTACAGTATCAAGTGGGGACGGCTGACCAGCCTTATCGGCGTGGCGGCCAGCTTCTTCCCCGTCGTTATCCTCTCCTTTGTCTTCAAGGTTGTCCCCGCCCTGGACGCCATTGTGGCGGCCGCCACCATCCGGATCAGCGCCTGTCTGGTGTACTACTTTATTGAGCCCATCTCCTTCCAGCCGGTGCTGGGCATCCCCGGCACCTACATGGCCTTCCTCTCCGGCAATCTCTCCAACCTGCGGGTGCCCTGCTCCTCCGTGGCCCAGCAGGCCGCCGGGGTGGAGGAGGGCACGCCCGAGGGCGCGGTGCTCTCCACCATCGGCGTGGCCGTGTCCATTGTGGTGAATCTGGCCATCCTCACCCTGGGGGTCTTCCTGGGCAGCCAGATCATCGCCCTGATCCCGGAGAGTGTGGTAAACGCCCTGGTGTATCTGGTCCCCGCCCTCTACGGGGCCATGCTGATGCAGATGATCCTCTACGCGCCCAAGATCGCCCTGATCGCCGTGCCCCTGAGCATCGTCACCCTGGCCATCAGCAAGACCGGCATCTTCGACAGCTCCATGGCAATTCTTATCAGCGTGTTCGGCTCCATCATTATTGGACGGCTTTTGATGAAAACGGGGTGGCTTGATGATCAGAAATAACGAACAGCAGATTTTTGCCTCCGTGGACGCCCGGGAGGAGGCCCTCACCGCCCTGTCCCGGGAGATCTGGGAGTACGCGGAGCCCGGCCTGAAGGAGGTGAAATCCTCCAGGGCCATTGCCAAGTTCCTGGAGGCCGAGGGCTTCCGGGTGGAGCTGGGGGTGGGCTCCATCCCCACGGCCATCCGCGCCGAGTACGGCTCCGGCCGCCCGGTCATCGCCTACCTGGGGGAATACGACTCCCTGCCCCGGCTCAACCAGGTGGTGGCGGACCACAAGGAGCTCAAATATCCCGACGAGCCGGAGCGCTCCGGCCACGGCTGCGGCCACAACAACCTGGGCGTGGGCGCGGTGGGCGCGGCGCTGGCCCTGAAGGACGCCATTGCCGCCGGCCGGGCCCAGGGCACGGTCCGCTTCTACGGCTGCCCGGCGGAGGAGACCCTGGTGGGCAAGGTGTTCATGGTCCGGGACGGCGCCTTTGAGGGCGTTGACTGCGCCATGACCTGGCACTCCCACGCCTACAACGGGGCCTGGGGCGCCTGCTACACCTGCATGAACTCGGTGAAGTTTCACTTCCACGGCAAGGCCGCCCACGCCGCCGGCCACCCCTTCGACGGCCGGAGCGCCCTGGACGCGGTGGAGCTGATGAACGTGTCCGCCAACTACATGCGGGAGCACGTGAAGCCGGACGTGCGCATCCACTACGCCACCATCTGCTCCTGCGCCCCCAATGTGGTGCCGGACGAGTGCTCTGTGTGGTACTACATCCGGGCCCCCAAGCGCCGGGACGTGGACGAGGTATACAGCTGGCTGTGCGACTGCGCCAGGGGCGCGGCCCTGATGACCCAGACCACCTTTGACATCGAGTTCCTCACCGGATGCAGCGAGGTCATGCCCAACGACGTGCTGGAGAAGGTGATGCTCCAGGCCTACCAGGACGCCGGCGCGCCCCGGTTCACCCCGGAGGACCACGCCTTTGCTCAGAAAATGGCGGAGACCTATCCCGACATTCTGGACCGGGACCGCCGGATCATGAAGGAGGAGTACGGCGTGGACGGGGACGGCAAGTTCCTGTGCGACGTGGTCTTTGACAAGGTGATCGAGGACCGGCTGGTGGCCCCCGGGTCCACAGATGTGGGGGATGTGAGCCACGTGGTGCCCACCTACCAGATCTATGTGGCCGGCCAGGGGATCGGCTGCCCCGGTCACTCCTGGCAGATGACCGCCTACAGCGGCCACCATGTGGGATTTGCCAGTATGCTCTGCGCGGCCAAGGTCCTGGCCCTCTCGGGACTGCGGCTGCTGGAGGAGCCCCGGCTGGTCCAGGAGGCCTGGGACAACTTCCACGCCCATCAGACGGAGCCCTATGTCAGCCCTCTGCCGGAGGGGCTCATGCCTGACCTGGAGCAGGTGAAGGAGAACTAATCTGGGGGACAGGCCCACCGCTGCGGAAGGGGTGGGTCTTCCCCTGTCTGGCAGGAGAAATCAGGAAACGAGGTATCGGACCCCATGAATGAAATTCTGTGGCTCTCCGGGGCGGACGTGGCCGCCACCGGGGTGTGTGATTTAGAGCAGACCGTCGGCATCGTCCAGGAGGCCTTCCGGCTCTATGACGCAGGCCAGGCGGTCATTGCGCCGGAGGCCGCTCTGCGCCTCCACGGCGCGGGGCAGGACCGGGCCTGCTACTCCCTGCCGGCCTACGTAGGCGGGCAGGTGGGCGTAAGCGGGCTGAAGTGGTCCTCCCACGGCGGCGCGGCGGAGCCGGGCCAGTCCCGGATCCACGCGGCAGTGGTGCTCAACGATCCGGACAGCGGCAGGCCCCTGGCGGCGCTCAACGGCACGGAGATCGGCGCGGCCCGCACAGGCGCGGTCACCGCCGCCGCCCTGAGCCGCCTTGCGCCGGCGGGGGCCAGGAAGGCCGCCCTCTGCGGGGCGGGCGGCCAGGCGGAGCGGCAGCTCCAGGCCCTTCTGCTGGCCCTGCCCGGGCTGGAGGAGATCGCCATCTGGAGCAGGGGCGGCGTGCGGAGCCGCCTTCTGGCGGACCGCTACGCCGTGGGCGGCACGGCGGTCCGGGCTGCGGAGACCCTGGAGGCGGCGGTGGAGGGGGCCGATGTGGTCATCGCCGCCACCTCCGCGCCGTCTCCCTATCTCACGGCCCGCCATCTGGAGGGCGTCTCCCTGTACTGCCACATCGGCTTCCACGAGATCGCCTGGGAGGCGGTGGACCGCTTTGACAGCATTCTGGTGGACGCCTGGGAGGAGGCGAAAGCCGTCAGCGGGCAGTCCCTGTTCCGGTACTACCGGGAGGGGCTGCTGCCAGAGGAGCGGATCACGGGAAAGCTGGGGGCCATTGTGTCCGGCGCCCTGGCCGTCCCCCGGGCAGCCCCGGGCCGGAAGGTGATGTTCGACGCCTTCGGCCTGCCCATCTTTGACCTGAGCGTAGCCAAGGCGGCCTATCTCCGGGCCCGGGAGATGGGGCTGGGGACCAGCGTACCCTGGTGAGCTTTGTATCTATCTCAATCTCAGCGCACACAGGGAAATGCAGAAAGGCGCTGAGGGAGACTTTATATGAAAAAGAGGATATGCGGATATGACAAGCATCAATTTTGACCAGCCTATTGACAGAAAAAACACCAACTGCACCAAGTACGACGGCATGGCGGCCACCTTTGGCCGCACCGATGTGCTGCCCATGTGGATTGCGGACATGGATTTCCCGGTCTCCGAGGAGATTACCGCGGCCATCCGGAGGCGGGCGGACCACCCGGTCTACGGCTACAACACCACTCCGGAGGGCTATTTCGCCGCCTTCACAGCCTGGGTGCAGGCCCTCCACGGATGGAATATCCCGCCGGAGTGGGTCTGCCACACCCCCGGCGTGCTGACGGCCCTGTCCGCCGCCATCCTGGCCTTTACGGAGCCGGGGGACAAGGTGCTCATCCAGCCCCCGGTGTACTTCCCCTTCAGCAGCACCATCGAGGCCCTGGGCCGGCAGGTGCTCAACAACCCCCTGCGCTACGAGGACGGCCGCTTCTCCATGGATTTCGCGGATCTGGAGGAGAAGGCCCGGGAGGCGAAGCTGTTCGTCTTCTGTAGTCCCCACAACCCCGCCGGCCGGGTCTGGACCCGGGAGGAGCTGGCCCGGACAGAGGAGATCTGCCGGAAAAACAGCCTGTTGGTGTTCTCTGACGAGATCCACAGCGACATTGTCTACCAGCCGGCGCGGCACCTGCTCTTCCCCTCCCTGTCCGACTGGAGCCGGGAGAACTGCATTCTGGCCATGTCCCCCAGCAAGACCTTCAATATCGCCGGCCTGGAGGCCTCCTTCATCACCATCCCCAACCGGGAGCGGCGGGAGCAGTACCAGCGCTTTCTGCGCTACGGCCTCCACGTGGCCAACTGCAACACCTTCGGCCTGGCGGCGGCCCAGGCGGCCTACCAGCAGGGCGAGCCCTGGTATCGCCAGCTGATGGCGTACCTGAAGGGGAACATGGATTACCTGGACCGGGCTCTGGAGGAGAAGATTCCTCAGGTCCGGCTGGTCCGCTCCGAGGCCACCTACATCCTCTTCCTGGATATGCGTTCGCTGGGCCTGGAGCCGGAGGCGCTCCAGACGTTCCTGCTGGAGAAGGTCCGGACGGCCCTCAACCCCGGACCCACCTTCGGGCCCGGCGGCGAGGGGTTCATGCGCATCAACATCGCCACCCAGCGGGCCAATCTGGAGCAGTTCGTGGAGCGGCTGGCCCAGGCGGCCGCAGGGCTCCATGGGTAGCGCGGCGGTCCGGCCCTACCTCCCCATACTGTGCGTGATGGTTATCTGGGGCTCCATGGGCATCTTCTCCACCTATGCGCTGGCGGAGTTTTCCCCCATGGCCGTCCTCTGTCTGCGCAGCGGACTGGGCGCCCTCACGCTGCTGCCCTTCGCCCTCCGGGCAGGCCTCCGCCCCTCCAGAGGGGAGGGCGGCCTGCTGGCGGGGCTGGCCCTGCTGGGCGTTGTGCTGTGCAACTACTTCTATTTCCGTGCCATCGCCCTGACCCATCTGACCAGCGTGGCCATCATCTACGCCCTGGGCCCCATCGTCACCGCCGCTCTGGCGGCGGTCATCCTCCAGGAGACCATCCGCCAGACCCGGCTGATCGGGATGGCCCTGGCCTTTCTGGGCGTGGTGGCGCTGCTTCTGACCGGGACGGGGGAGGCGGCGAAGCTGACGTTCGCGGGCCGGGGTGAGGCGGCGGAGCTGCTGAGCGTGCTGTGTCTGGCGGTATATACCATCTTCAGCCGGAGGCTGAAGCATACCCCGGCGGCCTGCGGCGTATTCTGGATGATGGCCGTCAGCTTCGCGGTCACCCTCCCGCCGGCCCTCCTCTCCCAGGGGGGCATCAACCTCCAGGCCAGCCCCAAAGCCTGGCTGTCCATCCTCTATCTGGGCGGATTCTGCTCCGGCTTCGGCTACCTCCTCCAGCAGAGGTCCATCGCCCTGGTGGGGGCCTCCGCCTCCGCCGCCTTCCTGAACGGCATCAGTCCCATCACCATCCTGACGGCGGCGGTGTTTCTTCAGGAGCCGGTCTCCCTGCCCCAGCTCATGTGCATGGCGGCGATTCTGCTGGGTGTGGCGCTCAATGCGGCGAATCGTAACCTTCTGACCATAAAATAAGGGCTTTTCCCCCTGTACCGGCCCCGATTCCCCCAAGGAGGTGTTGACAACCCCAGGGAGAAAATTTATAATGAATTCATCATTATGAACGAGAGGCGGGGGGACGATATCAGCGGTTACAGCAAGGAGATGGAGTACAGGATCCTCCAGCAGGCGGCGGACCAGGGCGGGCCGATCGGCGCGGGTTTCCTCTTCAACGCATTGCAGACGGACAACAGCCCCATCCTCAGCGAGGCCACGCTGGGGCGGTATCTGCGCTCCCTGGAGCAGAAGGGGTACCTGGCCAGCGAGCGGTATGAGGGGCGCTCCAGAGGGCGGGTGATTACCGAGGCCGGGCGGAGCAGGCTCAGCGAGCTCTCCCTGGACGACGACCGGCAGAAGTCCATCCGGGCTGTGATGGAGCTGCTGGGGGAGAATCTGGACAAGCAGCTCCGGGACATGCTGGTGGCCCGGAAGATCGTGGAGCCGGAGATGGCCGCGCTGGCGGCGCAGAGCGCCACGGAGGAGAATATGTCCGCCATCCGGCGCATTCTCAACCAGATGGACCAGCTGACGGCGGCGGGCCAGAGCATGGCCCCCACGGACGGCCCCTTCCACGCAGAGATCGCCAAGGCCTCCGGCAACTCCATCCTGGAGTCCATCCTGAAGATCGCCCGCACCGAGCAGGACCACTCCCAGACCATCGAGTACATCATCCGCGCCGGCGGACACAAGAACTCCAGCGATCACTGGAGCATCTACAGGGCCATCAAGGACCACAACCCCAACAAGGCCCGCAGGATCATGCGCCAGCATATCATCAACCTCATCCAGAAGCTGGATGAGTACGAAAAAGAGAAGAAAAACGGATACTAGGGTGCCTAGGGAGCGAACCAGGGCCGGGGATGCGTCCCCGGCCCTGGGCGCATCCAAAAAAGACCAAAACCCTCTTTACAACTGATATACGATCTGTTATACTATACTTCCTGTATTGTACAGAGAGAATGAGACAGCGAGGAGCGCAGAGAGAACATGAAGTCGAATTTTTCGCGGGTCCTGTCCCTGCTGCGGCAGGAGAAGGGCGTGAGCCAGCGGAAGGCGGCGGCGGACCTGGGCATCAGTCAGGCCCTGCTCAGCCACTATGAGAACGGCATCCGGGAGCCGGGTCTGGCCTTTGTGGCCAAGGCCTGCGACTACTACCACGTGGCGGCGGACTACATGCTGGGCCGCACCCTCAGCCGGGACGGGGCCATCATCGAGGCGGAGGAGCTGCCCGACGCCAGCGAGGGCCGGGAGGATCTGCGGGGCAGCATCATGGCCAAGCTCCAGAAGAAGCTGGTGGTGAACACGGCCAGCATCCTCTTTGACCTGCTGGGCCAGCTGGGCAGCCGGGCGGCGGCGGATCAGGCGGGGGCCTATCTGAGCAGCGCCCTCTATCAGCTCTTCCGGCCCCTGTACCGGGCGGCCGGCGGCAACGAGAGCTACTTCTCCACGGACCGGACCCCGTTTGACATGGACGTGCTGGCGGCGGACATGACCCTCTCCCGCATCCGCTACGTCCAGGCCCTGGAGGACTACCGGGGGGACTTCCCCGCGGTGGACGACCAATCCCTGGCCAGCGCCTACCAGGGCCTCAGCCAGTCCCTGGCCCAGGTGTTCCACAACACGGACGAGCGGGTAAAGCGGCTGGAGGAGTAACTCCCCGCCCCCAGGGCGGCGGCGCCCGCGAGAGAATACGACATGCGAGGTAACTATGGATCAACAAAAAATCAGAAATTTCTCCATCATCGCCCACATTGACCACGGCAAATCCACCCTGGCGGACCGGCTGCTGGAGGCCTGCGGGGCCGTGGCGGAGCGGGACATGGAAAACCAGCTCCTGGACAACATGGACCTGGAGCGGGAGCGGGGCATCACCATCAAAGCCCGGGCGGTGACCCTGGACTACACCGCTCAGAACGGGGAGACCTACACCCTCAACCTCATCGACACCCCGGGCCACGTGGACTTCAACTACGAGGTCAGCCGCTCCCTGGCCGCCTGCGAGGGGGCCGTGCTGGTGGTGGACGCCAGCCAGGGCATCGAGGCCCAGACCCTGGCCAACACCTATCTGGCCCTGGACAACGACCTGGAGATCCGCCCGGTGGTGAACAAGATTGATCTGCCCGCTGCGGACCCGGAGCGGGTCAAGCACGAGATTGAGGACATCATCGGCATCCCCGCCATGGACGCGCCGGAGATCTCCGCCAAGGTGGGGCTGAACATCCCCGCTGTGCTGGAGGACGTGGTGGAGAACATCCCCGCCCCGGCCGGGGACCCGGAGGCCCCCCTGCGGGCCCTGATCTTTGACAGCTGCTATGACCCCTACAAGGGGGTGATTGTGTACTTCCGCATTGTGGACGGCACCCTGAAAAAGGGGATGCCCATCCGCATGATGGCCAGCGGGGCCCAGTATCAGGTGCTGGACTGCGGCCTGCTGCGGCCCCTGGGCTTTGAGAGCCGGGAGAGCCTCCAGGCCGGACAGGTGGGCTACCTCACCGCCTCCATCAAGAACGTCCGGGACACGGAGGTGGGCGACACCGTCACCTCCGGCGAGACCCCGGCGGACCAGCCCCTCCCTGGCTACCGGAAGGCCCAGCCCATGGTCTACTGCGGCGTGTACACCGAGGACGGCAGCAAGTACCCGGACCTGCGGGACGCCCTGGAGAAGCTCCAGCTCAACGACGCCTCCCTCACCTTTGAGCCGGAGAGCTCCGTGGCCCTGGGGTTCGGCTTCCGGTGCGGCTTTCTGGGGATGCTCCACACGGAGGTCATCCAGGAGCGGCTGGAGCGGGAGTTTGACCTGGATCTCATCACCACCCTGCCCTCGGTCATCTACAAGGTGACCAAGACCGACGGCTCCCTGGTAAGCGTGGACAACCCCCACAACTACCCGGACCCCAGCGTCATCGCCTCGGCGGAGGAGCCCTATGTTAAGGTGTCCATTCTCACCCCCAACGAGTACGTAGGCAACATCATGCCCCTGTGTCAGGAGCGGCGGGGGGAGTTCAAGGACATGCAGTACCTGGACACCAATCTGGTGGAGCTCCACTACCAGATGCCCCTTAACGAGATCATCTATGACTTTTTTGACACCCTCAAGGCCCACACCAAGGGCTACGCCTCCCTGGACTACGAGCTCTCGGACTACCGGGAGAGCGATCTGGTGAAGGTGGATCTGCTCCTCAACGGGGACCAGGTGGACGCGCTGAGCTTCATCGCCCACCGGGACAAGGCCTACCCCCGGGCCCGGCGGCTGTGCGAGAAGCTGAAGGAGAACATCCCCCGCCAGCTCTTCGAGGTGCCCATCCAGGCGGCTATCGGCGGGCGGATCATCGCCCGGGAGACGGTGAAGGCCATGCGCAAGGACGTGCTGGCCAAGTGCTACGGCGGCGACATCACCCGGAAGAAGAAGCTGCTGGAGAAGCAGAAGGAGGGCAAGAAGAAGATGCGCAACCTGGGCACGGTCCAGCTGCCCACGGAGGCGTTTATGGCTGTGCTGAAGCTGGATGAGTGACGGCGTTCGCGCTTTGTAATCATTCTTTTTCTTGAAAGAAAAAGAATCAAAAAGAACTTTTATCAGAAAAAGCCTTGAAAGCTCTCGCTTTCAAGGCTTTTTCGACGGTTTGTACGCTAAGAACGCCCATCCTGTTCTCCGTCCTTCACCGGCAGCACGGTGATCTCCGTCTCCGGCGCGCTGATGTAGAGCTCCTCGCACCGGCGCTGTGCCGCAATCAATATGCCAATCGCCTTCTCCGTCTCCTGCATCATTTCCAGGTACATCCTTTTGTAGTCTGCCATATCCTCACCTCGCCTGCATCACTGCGCTTCTTCATCCTCAAGGCAAAACTCGATCATACTTACTACCACATTGTTAAAACTGGTGTCGTTTTCTACGGCGATTTTCTCCAATGCGTCAATCAGGTTTTGGCGAAGATAGATGGTCTTAAATCCTGCTTCTACCTTCTTTTTGGTCTTCTTCAGTACAAACGACATGTCTATCACCTCGCAAGACCATTATAATCTAAAATATAAGGATAATATATATGAGAAAATTTAAGCAAAGCAATAAAATGTAAAATTATCCTGTATCTTATCCTTTATTTTTATCAAGCTGGAGAATGATAGAATCCAGCCAGCTGCCGGCGGTCTGACGATAGACCGCCGGCAGTTGGTTTTATACGCGCTTCCGGTAGACGAGCTCAACAATCTCCCCGATCTTCTGGCAGCTCTCCAACGTGAGATCCGCTTTCGGAAATCCTGCGGGGAACAGCGGAATGCCTTCTCCGAGGACGGTGGGCATGACGTAAATATAATACGTATCAATCAGATTCTCACGCATAAAGCCCCCCACGATCTCCCCGCCTCCCATGAGCCAGATATCTCCGGGGCTCTCCCGGGAGACCATCTGGAGAAGCTGCCGCCCCGGCGGCAGGGAGGTGAACCGGACATTGGGGTCCTGGGGGAGCTGCTGGCGTGTGCAGACGTAGCAGGGCGTGCCCTCATAGGGCCATTGATCCGGCGAAAGCTCGTTTTTGACCTGGCGGTAGGTCTTCCCGCCCAGTATGATTGCCTGAACAGATTCATAAAAGCTCTCGTAGCCAAGGTCCGGCGAAGGCCCCGGGGTCTCGTCCAAAAACCGGATGCTTCCGTCCTTTTCGGCAATGTATCCGTCCAGAGACATGGCAATATATAAAATCAGCTTATTGTCCATAATTGCTCTCCTCTGCGAAAAGATATAGCAGCCAACTGCCGGCGGTCTGACGATAGACCGCCGGCAGTTGGTTCATTCTCTCTAAAGTTCTTTTTGATTCTTTTTCTTGAAAGAAAAAGAATGATGACAAAAACTCACGCGTCAATGGTGGAGATCCTGCTGGAGATGGCCTCCAGCACGTCCACCAGGGCCCGGACGGTGTCCAGGGACGTGAAGGTTGTGACGTTGTTCTCAATGGCCAGCCGCCGCATCTCACGGCCCGCCGTCACGTGCTGGACGGAGTTGGGGTTCCGGGTGTTGATGAGATAGGCCACCTTGCCGCTGCGCAGGCTCTCGGTGATGTCCGCCGGGTCCTCGGTGTAGTCCTGCTTCACCCGGGTGCGGATGCCGTTCTCCTTGAGATACCGGGCCGTGCCGGTGGTGGCCTCGATGTTGAAGCCCAGCCGGTAGAACCGCCGCACCAGCCCCAGGGCCTCCTCCAGATCCTCCTGGCAGATGCTCAGCAGCACCGTGCCGTGGTCCTGAAGGCGCATCCCTGCGGCCTGCATGGCCTTGTAGAGGGCGTAGGGCAGCCGGTCGTCGTAGCCGATGGCCTCGCCGGTGGACTTCATCTCCGGGGACAGATAGGCGTCCAGGCCGCTGAGCTTGCTGAAGGAGAACACGGGCACCTTGCAGTACCACCGCTTCTTCTCCTCCGGGTAGAGCCGGTCAAAGCCCTGGCTGCGCAGGCTCTCCCCCAGAATCACCTTGGTGGCGATGTCCGCCAGGGAGTAGCCGGTGGCCTTGGAGAGGAAGGGCACGGTCCGGGAGGAGCGGGGATTGACCTCGATAATATATACCTTCTCCTGCCGGTCCACGATAAACTGGATGTTGTACAGCCCCACGATGCCGATGCCCAGGCCCAGCCGCCGGGTGTAGTCCAGAATGGTGTCCTTCACCGCCTGGGAGATGGAGAAGGTGGGATACACGCTCACCGAGTCCCCGGAGTGGACGCCGGTGCGCTCCACCAGCTCCATGATGCCCGGCACGAACACGTCCGTGCCGTCGCAGATGGCGTCCACCTCCACCTCCTTGCCCACGATGTACTTGTCCACCAGCACGGGCTTGTCCGCGTCCACCTCCACGGCGGTCTTCAAATACCGGCGCAGCATCTCCTCCCCGGCCACGATCTCCATGGCCCGGCCCCCCAGCACGAAGCTGGGCCGCACCAGCACCGGGTAGCCGATCTCCGCCGCCGCCCGGACCCCGTCCTCCAGGTTGGTCACCGCCTGCCCCCGGGGCTGGGGGATGTTCAGCTGGTGGAGGACTTGCTCAAACACCTTCCGGTCCTCGGCCCGCTCGATGGCGTCGCAGTCCGTGCCGATGATTCTGACCCCGTGGTCCCGGAGGGGCTGGGCCAGATTGATGGCCGTCTGGCCTCCCAGGGAGGCGATGACCCCCTCCGGCTTCTCCAGCTCCACCACGTTCATCACGTCCTCCACCGTCAGGGGCTCGAAGTAGAGCTTGTCCGAGCAGGTGTAGTCGGTGGACACGGTCTCCGGATTGTTGTTAATGATAATGGCGTCGTAGCCGCTCTGCTTGATGGTCTGCACGGCGTGGACGGTGGAGTAGTCGAACTCCACCCCCTGGCCGATGCGGATGGGGCCGGAGCCCAGGACGATGATCTTCTTGTGGGGGGAGACCACGGACTCGTTCTCGTCCTCATAGGTGGAGTAGAAGTAGGGGATGTAGCTCTCAAATTCGCTGGCGCAGGTGTCGATCATCTTGTACACCGGGAACAGGCCCAGCTCCCTGCGCTTATCAAAGACCTCCCGCTCCGTGCAATTCCACAGCCACGCAATGGCCTTGTCGGAGAAGCCTCTCCGCTTGGCCTTGCGGAGCATCTCCGGGTCCCAGGGCCGCTGCTTGAGCTCCTGCTCGTAGCGGACGATGTTGCTGATCTTGTCCAGAAAGAGCATGTCAATCTGGGTGGCCGTGGCGATCTGGCCCAGGTCCGTGCGGCGGCTCATGAGCTCCGCAATGGCGAAGATCCGATCGTCGGTGCCCAGGCGGATATAGTCCAGCAGCTGCTTGTCCGTGTAGTCGTTGAACTTCTCCATATAGATGTGGCCCACCCCGGCCTCCAGGGACCGCACCGCCTTGAGGATGCTCTCCTGAAGGGTGCGGCCGATGGCCATCACCTCGCCGGTGGCCTTCATCTGGGTGGATAAGACATTGCTGGCGGAGCCAAACTTGTCAAAGGGGAACCGGGGCATCTTGGTGACCACGTAGTCCAGGGCCGGCTCGAAGCAGGCCGGGGTGTTGGCGATGCGGATCTCGTCCAGGCGCAGGCCAACGGCGATCTTGGCGGACACCCGGGCGATGGGGTAGCCGCTGGCCTTGCTGGCCAGAGCCGAGGACCGGGACACCCGGGGGTTGACCTCAATGACGTAGTACTGGAAGGACTGGGGGTCCAGGGCGAACTGGACGTTGCAGCCCCCCTCGATCTGCAAGGCCCGGATGAGCCGGAGGGCGCTGTCCCGCAGCAGGTGGTACTCCTTGTTGGTGAGGGTCTGGCTGGGGGCCACCACGATGGAGTCCCCGGTGTGAATGCCCACGGGATCAATGTTCTCCATGTTGCAGATGGTGATGGCGGTGTCGTTGGCGTCCCGCATCACCTCATACTCGATCTCCTTGTAGCCCTTGATGCTCTTCTCGATGAGCACCTGGCGGACCGGGGAGAGCTCCAGGGCGTTCTTCATCATCTGCCGCAGCTCCGCCTCGTCCCCGGCAAAGCCGCCGCCGGTGCCCCCCAGGGTGAAGGCGGGGCGGAGGATCACCGGGTAGCCGATCTCCCCGGCCGCCGCCGCGGCCTCATCGGCGGAGTGGGTGATCCGGGAGGGCACCACCGGCTCCCCCAGGCCCAGGCAGAGCTCCTTGAACTCCTCCCGGTCCTCGGCCCGCCGGATGCTCTCATAGCTGGTGCCCAGCAGCTCCACGCCGCACTCGTCCAGAATGCCCTGGCGCTTGAGCTCCATGGCCAGATTGAGCCCCGTCTGGCCGCCGATGCCGGGCACGATGGCGTCAGGCCGCTCGAAGCGGAGGATCTTGGCCAGATACTCCGCCGTCAGGGGCTCCATGTACACCTTGTCGGCAATGGTGGTGTCGGTCATGATGGTGGCGGGGTTGGAGTTGGCCAGCACCACCTCGTACCCCTCCTCCCGGAGGGCCAGGCAGGCCTGGGTGCCGGCGTAGTCAAACTCGGCGGCCTGTCCGATGACAATGGGACCGGAGCCGATGACCAGAATCTTCTTCAAATCTGTCCGCTTAGGCATGGCGCTTTCCCTCCTCCATCATGGCGATAAACCGGTCAAAGAGATAGCCGCTGTCCTGGGGCCCCGGCGCGCTCTCCGGGTGGTACTGGACGGAGAAGATCCGGTCCTCCGGACAGGCCAGGCCCTCCACCGTGTTGTCCAGCAGGTTGACGTGGGTGACCTCCAGGCCCGTGCCGGCCAGGGAGTCCCCGTCCACGGCGTAGGAGTGGTTCTGGCTGGTGATCTCCAGCCGGCCGGTGGAGAGGTCCTTCACCGGGTGGTTGCCCCCCCGGTGGCCGAACTTCAGCTTGTAGGTCCTGCCGCCGCAGGCCAGGGCGATCATCTGGTGGCCCAGGCAGATGCCGAAGATGGGCACCGTCCCCCGCAGCGCGCGCACCAGCTCAATCACCGGCTTCACGTCCTCCGGGTCCCCGGGTCCGTTGGAGAGGAAGACCCCGTCCGGCTCCATGTCCGAGATGACCTCCCAGGGGGTGTCGTAGGGCACCACGGTGACGTTGCAGCCCCGGGCGTTCAGGGAGCGGACAATGTTGAGCTTGATGCCGCAGTCCACCGCCACCACGCTGAAGCGGTGGTTGGAGGTGCGGGCGTACCAGCGCTTCTTGCAGCTGACCTGGGCCACCTGGTCCCGGTGCAGCTCCTCGGCGTTGAGCCGCTCCACCGCCTGGGCGGTGGGGACGCCGATGTCCGTCAGCAGGGCCTTGCGGCTGCCGTGGTCCCGGATGGAGCGGGTGAGCTTCCGGGTGTCCACCCCCTCGATGGCGGGGACGCCGTAGTCCTCCAGGATCTCGGAGAGGGTCTTGGTGTAGCGGAAGTTGCTGGGGATGTCGTTGTACTCCCGGACCACCAGACCGCCGATGGTGGGGATCTTGGTCTCAAAGTCCTCGTCCGTGACGCCGTAGTTGCCGATGATAGGGTAGGTCATCACCACCAGCTGACCGGTGTAGGACGGATCGGAGACGATCTCCTGATAGCCCACCATGGAGGTGTTGAACACGATCTCGCACACCCGGTCCGTTCTGGCGCCGAAGCGGCAGCCCGGGTACTCGCTGCCGTCGGACAGCACAATCTTGCAGTCGTAGCTTCTAAGCATAATGCGCGCATCCTCCCTTCTAAAAGAAAAGCCCGGCCTCCGCAGACGGAAGCTCCTGCCTGCGACACCGGGAAAACAGCCATATGAACGGGAGGGCGGGCCCCGTCTGGCGCGGGGCGCACAGCGTATTTCTCAACAGGACCACCTCCCGGCAAAACTGTGGTTTCTCATGAAAAACTATCCCACAAATTCCGTTGGAAGTCAAGGGAAAAGCGGAAATTTTCGCGGATTTATGGAAGTTCCATAGAGGGGGCGGAAAAAGCCGCCGTTAATTCATACAGTATTCGCCTTGCCTTTTTGGCGGGAAAATGGTAGCCTTAAGGTATATTTTTTATCGTACCCTGCAATCCTGCAATAGACCTGCCCGCTACTGACGGAACTGTGGAGCACCACGCGGAAACGGGCGGGGCGCTCCATGCCGGCCGTCTGGGCAGTCTTACCCCCACTGGGGGAGGACTGTCCTTTTGCCATTTTGGGGTCCGGATGCGCAGGGCGATTTCTGTAAGAGGAGGAGCAGCTATGAAGAAAGTCGCCGTCATCATGGGCAGCGCCAGCGATCTGCCCGTCGTCCGGAAGGCTGCGGAGACCCTGCGGTCCTTCGGCGTGCCCTTTGAGGTCCACGTCTACTCCGCCCACCGCACCCCCGCCCAGGCCGCCCAGTTCGCCCGGGAGGCCCGGGAGAAGGGCTTTGGCGCCCTCATCGCCGCCGCCGGCATGGCCGCCCATCTGGCCGGGGCCCTGGCCGCCCAGACCACCCTGCCCGTCATCGGCATCCCCCTGAAATCCAACGCCCTGGACGGCGTTGACGCCCTCCTGTCCACGGTGCAAATGCCCTCCGGGATTCCGGTTGCCACTGTTGCCATCGACGGAGCCGTCAACGCCGCTTTGCTTGCCGTGCAGATCCTGGCCGTGGAGGACCCGGCGCTGGCCCAGAAGCTGGACGAGCACCGGGCCGCCGGCGCGGAGAAGGCCCTGGCCGCCGACGCTGCGGCTGTGGAGGAGTTCTCTTCTTTGTAATCCTTCTTTTTCTGGAGAGGAAAAGAATCACAATGAACCGTTAGATAATCTGTTTGGGAGGAACTATACACTATGGAAAAGACAACCCAGCTCTACGAGGGCAAGGCCAAGAAGGTCTTTGCCACCACGGACCCGGAACTGGTGATCGTCTCCTACAAGGACGACGCCACCGCCTTTGACGGCGCCAAGAAGGGCACCATCCGGGGCAAGGGCGCGGTGAACAACCGCATGAGCAACTTCCTCATGGGCAAGCTCGCCGCCGCCGGCGTCCCCACCCACCTTGTGGAGGAGCTCAGCGACCGGGAGACGGTGGTGAAGAAGGTGGAGATCGTGCCCCTGGAGGTCATCATCCGCAACGTCTCCGCCGGCTCCTTTGCCAAGCGCTACGGCGTGGAGGAGGGCATTGTGTTCGACGAGCCCACCTTTGAGTTCTCCTATAAGAACGACGACCTCCACGACCCCCTGCTCAACACCTCCCACGCCCTGGCCCTGAAGCTGGCCACCCGGGAGGAAATCGACGTTATCCGCGCCCTGGCCCTGAAGGTCAACGAGGTATTGAAGGCCTTCTTTGCCGAGTGCGGCGTGCGGCTCATCGACTTCAAGCTGGAGTTCGGCCGCCTCAGCGACGGCTCCATCGTCCTGGCCGACGAGATCTCCCCCGACACCTGCCGCTTCTGGGACAGCCGGACCGGGGAGAAGCTGGACAAGGACCGCTTCCGCCGGGACCTGGGCAACGTGGAGGAGGCCTATCAGGAGATGATGCGCCGGGTGTTCGGCGCGTAAGGGAAGGAGCAGAGATTGGGCGGCTTTTTTGGAGCAGTCACCAAGCGGGACTGCGTTCTGGACGTCTTCTTCGGCGTGGACTACCACTCCCACCTGGGCACCCGCCGGGGGGGCATGGCGGTTTACGACCCCAAGGCCGGCTTCCAGCGCCAGATCCACAACATCGAGAACACCCCCTTCCGCACCAAGTTTGAGAAGGACGTGGTGAAGTTCCGGGGCAGCAGCGGCATGGGCTGCATCAGCGACACGGACCCCCAGCCCCTGCTGGTCCGCTCCCACCTGGGGCTCTACGCCATCGCCACCGTGGGCATCATCAACAACGCCGAGGAGCTGGTGGAGCGCTACTTCTCCACCCACGGCGTCCAGTTCATGGCCATGAGCTCCGGCAAGGTCAACGTCACCGAGCTCACCGCCGCCCTCATCAACCAGCGGGACTCCCTGGTGGAGGGCATCCGCTACGCCCAGCAGGTGATCGACGGCTCCGCCACCATCCTCCTGCTCACGGACCAGGGCATCATCGCCGCCCGGGACAAGCTGGGCCGGCTGCCGGTGCTGGTGGGCCGGGGGGAGGAGGGGTACTGCGTGTCCTTCGAGTCCTTCGCCTACCAGAAGCTGGGCTATGAGACGGACCACGAGCTGGGCCCCGGGGAGATCGTCCGGGTGAGCGCCGAGGGCTGGGAGCAGCTGGCCCCGGCGGGGGAGGAGATGCGCATCTGCGCCTTCCTCTGGACCTACTACGGCTATCCCAACTCCAACTACGAGGGCGTGAACGTGGAGCTCATGCGCTACCGCAACGGGGAGATCATGGCCCGGGACGAGATCGCCCGGGGCCAGCTGCCCAAGGTGGAGTACGTGGCCGGGGTGCCCGATTCCGGTATCCCCCACGCCATCGGCTTTGCCAACCGCTCCGGCAAGGCCTTCGCGCGCCCCTTTGTCAAGTACACCCCCACCTGGCCCCGGTCCTTCATGCCCTCCAGCCAGGACATCCGCAGCCAGGTGGCCAAGATGAAGCAGATCCCCGTGCCCGAGCTCATTGAGGGCAAGAAGCTCCTCTTTGTGGACGACTCCATCGTCCGGGGCACCCAGCTGCGGGAGACGGTGGAGTTCCTCTACAGCAGCGGCGCCGAGGAGGTCCACATGCGCTCCGCCTGTCCCCCCATCATGTACGGGTGCAAGTACCTCAACTTCTCCCGCAGCAACTCCGACATGGAGCTGCTGGCCCGGGCCACGGTCCAGAGGCTGGAGGGGGACGAGGGCCAGGAGCACCTGGACGAGTACGCCGACTGCTCCACCCAGCGGGGCCAGTGCCTGCTGAAGACCATCTGCGAGGACATGGGCTTCAGCTCCCTGGGGTACCAGTCCCTGGACGGGCTGCTGGAGGCCATCGGCATCGACAAGAGCAGGATCTGCACCTACTGCTGGACCGGAAAGGATTGATTTTTCTCTTCTTTTTCTTTGTGAACAAAGAAAAAGAAGCAAAAAGAAAAACTTTTTACCCGCGTTCCGCCGTTAGAAGAGCGATTAAAGTTTTCTTTTGATTCTTTTCTTTTTCAAAAGAAAAGAATGACTACTTCATCAAGAAAGCGAGAGGCAAGATGAGCGAAAGTTACTCCGCCGCCTACGCGGCCGCAGGCGTGGACATCACCGCCGGATACCGGGCCGTGGAGCTGATGAAAAAGCACGTGGCCCGGACGATGATCCCCGGCGTCACCGACGGCATCGGCGGCTTTGGCGGCCTGTTCCAGCTGGACGTGGCCGGCATGGCCCACCCCTGTCTGGTCTCCGGCACCGACGGCGTGGGCACCAAGATCCGCATTGCCCAGCTGATGGACCGCCACGACACCATCGGCATCGACTGCGTGGCCATGTGCGTCAACGACATCATCTGCTGCGGCGCCAGACCCCTCTTCTTCCTGGACTATATCGCCATCGGCAGGAATGAGCCGGAGAAGGTGGCCGCCATCGTCGCCGGCGTGGCCGAGGGCTGCGTCCAGGCGGGCTGCGCCCTCACCGGCGGCGAGACCGCCGAGCACCCCGGCCTCATGGCCCCCCAGGACTACGATCTGGCCGGCTTCGCCGTGGGCGTGGTGGACCGGGAGAAGATGGTGGATAACAGTCGGGTCCGGCCTGGGGACGTGATCCTCTCCCTGGGCTCCGAGGGCGTCCACTCCAACGGCTTCTCCCTGGTGCGCAAGGCGCTGGACGTGGAGAACGTGGATCTGAACGAGTGGAGCGAGGAGCTGGGCCGCACCCTGGGGGAGGAGCTGCTGCGCCCCACCCGGATCTACGTCAAGCCCGTGCTGGCCGCCCTCCAGGCCGCCGACATCCACGGCATCAGCCACATCACCGGCGGCGGCTTCTATGAGAATATCCCCCGGTGCCTGCCCCAGGGCGTGACGGCCAAGATCGAGAAGTCCGCCCTGTGGATCGATCCCATCTTCCGTATCATCCAGCGCAAGGGGAACGTCTCCGAGCACGACATGTTCAACACCTTCAACATGGGCACCGGCATGGTGCTGGTGGTGGCCAGGGAGGACGTGGACAGGGCCGCCGACGCCCTGAACAGCGAGGGCATGGGCTCCCGGGTCATCGGCGAGATCGTCCCCGGCGGCGAGGAGCGGGTGGTCCTATGCTGACGGCGCGGATCGCCGTGCTGGTCTCCGGCGGGGGCACCAACCTCCAGGCCCTCCTGGACAGCCAGGCCCGGGGGGCGCTGAAGAGCGGCGAGATCGCCCTGGTCATCGCCGACAAGCCCGGCGTGGGGGCTATTGCCAGGGCGGAGAGGGCCCATGTCCCCTGCGCCGTCATCCCCCGCCGGGAGGCGGGCTTTGAGGAGAGGGTTCTGGCCGCCCTGGCGGAGCACGGCATCGACATGGCCGTGCTGGCCGGCTTTCTGGGCATCCTCTCCGGGGACTTTATTGACCGCTTCCCGGGGCCCATCATCAACATCCACCCGGCCCTGATCCCCTCCTTCTGCGGGAAGGGATTCTACGGCCTGGGGGTCCACCGGGCGGCCCTGGACTGCGGCGTGAAGGTGACCGGGGCCACGGTCCACTACGTCAACGCCATCCCCGACGGGGGCCGGATCATCGCCCAGAAGGCGGTGGACGTGCTGCCCGGGGACACCCCGGAGACGCTCCAGCGCCGGGTGATGGAGCAGGCGGAGTGGATCCTGCTGCCCCAGGCGGCGGAGCAGGTGGCCGCCGGAATCGTGGAAGAAAAGGAGAAGAAGCTATGAGACAGGACCTGTGCGCCCTTCTGCGGGGCAACAGCTACCCCGGCCGGGGTATCCTGCTGGGCCGCAGCGAAGACAATACCCGGGCGGTCATCGCCTATTTCATCATGGGCCGCAGCGAGAACAGCCGGAACCGGATCTTTGAGGAGACGGCGGACGGCATCCGCACCCGGGCCTTTGACGAGAGCAAAATGACCGATCCCTCCCTTATTATCTACCACCCGGTGCGGCGGCTGGAGAGCGGGGTCACCATCGTCACCAACGGAGACCACACCGACACCATCCGGGACGGCATGACCGCCGGCCACTGCTACCGCCACGGCCTCCACAGCCGCACCTTTGAGCCCGACGGGCCCAACTGGACCCCCCGGATCTCCGGCGTGGTCCTGCCCGACGGCAAGTACGCAATGTCCATCCTCAAGAGCCTGGACGGAGACCCGGCCTGCTGCTGCCGGTATTTCTTCGAGTACGAGAACCCCCCGGCGGGTGCGGGCCACTTCATCAGCACCTACCAGGGGGACGGGAACCCCCTGCCCTCCTTTGCCGGGGAGCCCATTCCGGTGTCCCTGGCGGCCGGGTCCCCGGAGGAGCTGGCCCGGGCGCTGTGGGAGAGCCTCAACGAGGACAACAAGGTATCCCTGTTCGTCCGGTACATCGCCCTGGAGGACGGCGCACACCAGACGGTCATCATCAACAAGCACGGGGAGGGAAACCATGGAACGCAATCGTGACGGCTACACCTCCCCCCTCTCCACCCGGTACGCCAGCCCGGAGATGCAGTACCTCTTCTCGGAGAACCACAAGTTCCGCACCTGGCGGAAGCTGTGGATCGCCCTGGCCAGGGCGGAGCGGCAGCTGGGGCTGAACATCACCCAGGAGCAGATCCAGGAGCTGGAGGCCCACGCGGAGGATATCAACTACGACGTGGCCGAGGCCCGGGAGAAGCTGGTCCGCCACGATGTGATGAGCCACGTCTACGCCTACGGCCAGCAGTGCCCCTCCGCCGAGGGGATCATCCACCTGGGCGCCACCAGCTGCTACGTGGGGGACAACACGGACATCCTCATCCTCCGGGACGCCATGAATCTCACCCTGCGCAAGTGCGCCCAGGTGCTGCGCAACCTCTCCGCCTTTGCGGACCAGTACAAGGACCTGCCCTGTCTGGCCTACACCCACCTCCAGCCCGCCCAGCTGACCACGGTGGGCAAGCGGGCCGCGCTGTGGATGAACGAGCTTAAGATGGACATGGAGAACCTGGAGTTCCAGCTCTCCGTGCTGCGGCTGCGGGGGGCCAAGGGCACCACCGGCACCCAGGCCAGCTTCATGGAGCTCTTTGAGGGGGACGAGGAGAAGGTGAAGCGGCTGGAGGCGCTGGTGGCGGAGCAGATGGGCTTTGCCCGGTGCGTGGCCGTGTCCGGCCAGACCTACTCCCGCAAGACCGACGCCTATGTGCTGGGGGCCCTGTCCGGGGTGGCCCAGTCCGCCTGCAAGTTCGCCACGGACCTGCGGCTGCTCCAGTCCTTTGAGGAGATGGAGGAGCCCTTTGAGAAGAACCAGATCGGCTCCTCCGCCATGCCCTACAAGCGCAACCCCATGCGCTCCGAGCGGATCTGCGCCCTGGCCCGGTTCGTCATTCAGGACGGGGTGAACCCGGCCATGACCGCAGCCACCCAGTGGTTCGAGCGGACCCTGGACGACAGCGCCAACAAGCGTCTGGCGGTGAGCGAGGCCTTTCTGGCCGTGGACGCCATTCTGGAGCTGTATATCAACATCACCGCCGGGCTGGTGGTCTACGAACGGGTGGTCCGCCGCCGGGTGATGGAGAAGCTGCCCTTCATGGCCACGGAGAACGTGATGATGGAGGCGGTGAAGCGGGGCGGCAGCCGCCAGGAGCTCCACGAGGCCCTGCGGGAGCACTCCCACGCCGCCGCCCGGCGGGTAAAGCTGGAGGGCGGGCAGAACGACCTCATTGACCGCATTGTCTCAGACCCCCTCTTCCCCCTCACCCGGGAGGAAATCGAGGCCCAGATGGACCCGGCGCAGTACGTGGGCCGGGCCCCGGGACAGGTGACGGAGTTCCTGACCCAGGAGATCGCCCCCCTGCTGGCCCGGTATCCGGACGAGGGGATGCGGGCGGAGCTGAAGGTGTAGTGCGGCAGCGCCCCAAGTGGAAAGAAAAAACGATCATTTTTGTCATTTGTGCGAGAAAGGGAAAAGTTCATGAACGAGCTGGAACTGAAATACGGCTGCAACCCCAACCAGAAGCCCGCCCGCATCTTTATGCGGGACGGCGGCGAGCTGCCGGTGACGGTGCTCAACGGCAAGCCGGGGTACATTAATTTTCTGGATGCGCTGAACGCGTGGCAGCTGGTGAAGGAGCTGCGGGAGGCCTCGGGCCTGCCCGCCGCCACGTCCTTCAAGCATGTCTCTCCCACCTCCGCCGCCGTGGGCCTGCCCCTGAGCAAGACTCTCAAGCAGGCCTGCTTTGTGGACGACATCCCGGAGCTGGACGGGAGCCCCCTGGCCTGCGCCTACGCCCGGGCCCGCGGCACGGACAGGCTGTGCTCCTTCGGGGACTGGGCGGCGCTGAGCGACGTGTGCGACGAGACCACGGCCCGCCTCATTGCCCGGGAGGTATCCGACGGCGTCATCGCCCCCGGCTACACCGCCGAGGCCCTGGAGATCCTGAAGTCCAAGCGGAAGGGCAATTACAACATCGTCTCCATTGACCCCGGCTATGTCCCCGCCCCCCAGGAGACCAAGGACGTGTACGGCGTCACCTTCCAGCAGGGCCGCAACGAGTACAAAATCGTCCCTGAGCAGCTGGACAACATCGTTACCGCCAACCAGGAGCTGCCGGAGAGCGCCCGGCGGGATCTGATCGTGGCCCTCATCACCCTCAAGTACACCCAGTCCAACTCCGTGTGCTACGCCGTGGACGGCCAGGCCATCGGCGTGGGCGCGGGCCAGCAGAGCCGCATCCACTGCACCCGCCTGGCGGGGACCAAGGCGGACACCTGGCACCTGCGCCAGCACCCCAAGGTCCTCTCCCTGCCCTTCCTGCCCCAGCTGGGCCGGCCGGAGCGGGACAACGTCATTGACAGCTATATCAACGGCAACGAGGAGGACGTGTGCCAGGACGGCAGCTGGCAGCGCTACTTCACCCAGCGCCCCGCGCCCCTGACGGTCCAGGAGGCCCGGGCGTGGCTGGATAACCGCAAGGGGGTGGCCCTGGCCAGCGACGCCTTCTTCCCCTTCGCGGACAACATCGAGCGGGCCCGGCGCAGCGGCGTACGGTACATCGCCGAGCCCGGCGGGTCCATCCGGGACGATCTGGTGATCGCCAAGTGCAACGACTACGACATGGTGATGGCTTTTACCGGAATGCGGCTGTTCCACCACTGAGACAGCGGCAGAGAGCGGCGTGACCGTGTGGGTCACGCCGCTCTCTGCGTCAGAAAAGAGGATGACCCTCTCGTGGGGAGCGGGTTTTTGCCCTGAGCGGGCCTGGGGGCGCCACAGGCGGCTCTGCGGGACGCCTTTTTCCTCAAAATTGATTTTTGTCCTTTGGCCCTCCATCGGTAGACTTTTTTCCGGGAATGGGATATACTGTGTTCACATTTACCCGGAGACGGACGTCCCCCAGCGCTGCCGGGGAGGGCCTGGGCTGCGGAAAAGGAGGACAGGACAGATGCGAAAAAACGATCTGCTGCTGGCCGCCGGCGTACTGCTGGCTGCCCTGACTCTGTGGCTGTTCCTGCGGCCCGGGGACCAGGGCGGCTGGGCGGTGGTCACCGTGGACGGCCAGGAGCAGGGCCGCTACCCCCTGTGGGAGGCCCGGACCGTCACTGTGGGCGGCGAGGCGGCCTACAACGTGCTGGAGATCGCCAACGGGCAGGCGGCGGTGCGGGAGGCCAACTGCGGGGACCACACCTGCGTGCGCACCGGCGCCGTCTCCCGGGAGGGGGAGGTCATCGTGTGCCTGCCCCACCGCCTCACCGTGGAGATCCAGGGGGGACAGCCCGCCGGCTTTGACGCCGCGGTGGGTTAGGAGGTGCGCTGTGACAAGACGAATGGCCCGCTATGCCCTGCTCACGTCCCTGGCCATGGTCCTCTCCTGGCTGGAGAGCATGGTCCCCGTGTCTGCGGCCGCCCCGGGCGTGAAGCTGGGGCTGACCAATCTGGTGGTGATCTTCGCCCTCTACCGCATGGGGCTGCGGGACGCGGCGGCCATCTCCCTGGCGCGGGTGGGGCTGGTATCCATGACCTTCGGCAACGCCTACAGCTTCGCCTACTCCCTGGCCGGGGCGGCCCTGAGCCTGACGGTGATGGCCCTGCTGCGGCGCACAGGCCGCTTCTCCATCCTGGGGGTGAGCGTGGCCGGGGGCGTGAGCCACAATATCGCCCAGATCCTGGTGGCCATGGCGGCGCTGGGCACAGGGCGGCTGGCCTGGTATCTGCCGGCGCTGCTGGTCTCCGGCGTGGCGGCCGGCGTGGCCATCGGCGCTGTGGGAGGCGTCCTGACAGAGCGGATCAAAATATAGAAAAAAATCGCGTCTCTCCCCGCCGGAGAGGCGCAATTTTTTTGCCGTCCGTGCATGGAATCCGCCTGTTCCGGTCATCCTAGGGAGCAGAAAAGGAGTGATGCACGATGCCCATTGAAACGGGCCTGAAAACCGGGCTGCACAACACCTCGGAGATCGGCAGGCTCAGGAGGGTGATGCTCCACCGCCCGGGCAAGGAGCTGGAGAACCTGATGCCGGAGTACCTGGAGCGGCTGCTCTTTGACGACATCCCCTACCTGAAGGTGGCCCAGGCCGAGCACGACGCCTTTGCCGACTGCCTGCGGGATAACGGCGCGGAGGTGGTCTACCTCCGGGACCTTGTGGCGGAGACCATTGCGGAGCCGGAGGTCCGGCAGGAGCTGGTGGAACAGTTCCTGGACGAGGCGGAGATCACAGGCCACCGCATCCGGGAGATTCTGCGGGACTACTTCGCCATCATGTCCGGCGAGCATCTGGTGGACGCCATGATGGCCGGCGTGCGCAAGAGCGACGTCCGGGGCTTTGAGACCGGAAAGCTCTCCGACTACCTCAGCTTCCGGTCCGACGACTACCCCTTTATTATTGACCCCATGCCCAACCTCTATTTCACCCGGGACCCCTTCGCCACCATCGGCACCGGCGTGTCCCTCCACCGGATGCACACTGTCACCCGGAACCGGGAGACCCTCTTCGGCAAGTTCATCTTCCAGTACCACCCTCTCTACAAGGACGCGCCCAAATGGTACGACCGCGGGGAGAGCTCCTCCCTGGAGGGGGGCGACATCCTGATTTTGTCCCCGGAGGTGATCGCCGTGGGCATCTCCCAGCGCACGGAGGAGGACAGCATAGACAAGTTCGCCCACACGGTCCTCTCCATCAGCCGGACCTTCAAGAAGATCCTGGCCTTCGATATCCCCAAGACCCGCAGCTTCATGCACCTGGACACCGTATTCACCATGGTGGACCGGGACAAGTTTACCGTCCACCCCAACATCCTCCACGAGATCACCGTCTTTGTCATGGAGCTGGTGGACGGCAGGGTCCACATCCAGGAGGAGCAGGGCCGGCTGGAGGATATTCTCAAGGATCACCTGGGGCTGGATCAGGCGACGCTCATCAAATGCGGCTCCGACAGCCCCATCGACGCGGCCCGGGAGCAGTGGAGCGACGGCAGCAACACCCTGGCCATCGCCCCCGGCGAGGTGGTGGTCTATGAGCGCAACTACGTCACCAACCGCATCCTGGAGGACAACGGCATCACCGTCCACACCATCCCGTGCAGCGAGCTGAGCCGGGGCCGGGGCGGCCCCCGGTGCATGTCCATGCCCTTTGTCCGGGACGACGTGGTGTAGACCTGTCCCATATCACTTATCAAAAGGAGAGACACATGGCAGTTAATCTGAAAGGAAAATCCTTCCTCACCCTCATGGACCTGACGCCCCAGGAGATCCGGTACCTGCTGGATCTGGGCCACGATCTCAAGAGCAAGCGGAGAGCCGGCGTCTGCGATCCGGCCCTGAAGGGCAAGCACATTGTCCTGCTCTTTGAGAAGACCTCCACCCGCACCCGCTGCTCCTTCGAGGTGGCGGCCACCCAGGAGGGGGCCCACGTCACCTATCTGGACGCGGCCAGCAGCCAGATGGGCAAGAAGGAGAGCCTGAAGGACAGCGCCAAGGTCCTGGGCCGGTTCTTTGACGGCATCGAGTACCGGGGCTTTGACCAGAAGGCGGTGGAGGATCTGGCGAAATATTCCGGCGTGCCGGTGTGGAACGGCCTGACCGACGTGGACCACCCCACCCAAATCCTGGCGGACATGATGACCATTGAGGAGCACTGCGCCAAGCCCCTGAAGGATGTGAAGGTGGTGTTCCCCGGGGACGTGCGCAACAACATGTGCTACGCGTGGATGTACGGCTGCGCCAAGATGGGGATGCACTTTGTGGGCCTGGGGCCCAAGGAGCTGGTGGAGGGCGTGGACCAGTCCGTCATGCGCCAGGTGGACGCGGTGGCCAAGGAGACCGGGGCCACCATCGAGATCACCAACGACGAGGGCACCCTCACCGGCGCGGACGTGATCTACGGCGACATCTGGGCCTCCATGGGGGAGGAGGATCTGATCCCGGAGCGGGCCCGGCTGCTGACCCCCTACCGGGTGACGGAGGAGACCCTGCGCCGCACCAACAACAAGAACGTGCTCTACCTCCACTGCCTTCCCTCCTTCCACGACTTTGAGACCAAGCTGGCCAAGGAGTGGCAGGCCAAGGGCGTGGACATCCGGGAGGTGACGGACGAGGTGTTCCAGGGCCCCCACTCGGTGGTGTTCGACGAGGCGGAGAACCGGATGCACTCCATCAAGGCGGTGCTGGTGGCCACCATCGGGCGGTAAGACTTTTAGAATGCTTTTTTGTCGTCATTCTTTTTCTTGACCTGAATATACAATGCAAGTGCAACAATAAAAAGAGGTGCAAACATAACCAGAAT
>CANAZG010000008.1 GCA_947365965.1 uncultured Clostridia bacterium | reverse complement strand
TTTTGGACGAGGAGATCTTCCTCTCTATCCTTCGCTTTTTATGAGACGGGCGTGTGTCCGGAGGCGGGGCGGCGGTAAAGCGTTTTCGCTTCATGCTGACCCCGGAATCGAAGCCGGCGTGCTTGCAGAGGGCCAAAGCAGTCCTGTAGAGGATGTTCAAATTCAAGAGCGACATATCTTTTCTGGCCCTGGAGGGATCTTCCTCAAAGATAACGTCTAAGGCCCAATGACGCTGATTCTCAATCGCCTAATTGCTTGCGTAGGGAAGTTATGAAAAGCGGGTATCTGTGCTGGTTACACCATTTCTGGTTATAGAGGAACAGATGAAACCAACTGCTTTCAACCCCACTCATTCTGTCCGTTCTGGAAGCCAGGATAAATCCGTCAACAAACGGTATTCCCGTTTTTCGATTCTGCCGTGGTCCTTATCTTTTGTGGTGAAACTGAGCAGGGACGTATCCTATTCCCAGGCCGCCCCCTCCACCCGGCCGTCGAACAGATGCCGGTAGTAGCCATCCAGCCAGTTCTCCCAGTCCCGGGCGGGGACGTACTCATAGAATCCGGCGTATTGCAGGCCCTCCCCGGTCCACACCGCCGCGCCGAAGCCCATGGGCTGCCTTGTGCCGCTCTCCTGGTCCATCCGGCCCTGGATGAAGCCCGTCAGGGCCAGCCGCTCACCGTCCCAGGCCAGCCAGGACCGGGAGGAGAACATCTCCGTCATGGGCCAGGACAGCCCCAGCTTCCCGGAGAGGACCTGGGAGAGGACCCCCGCCTCCTCCCGGAGCAGGACAAAATCGTCCTCGCTGTTCCCGTAGACCATGTACAGGGCGCTCTGGTCCATGTGGCCCACCCATTCCTCCGGCCCCAGGTCCATCAGCTCCAGGCGCTGAACCGCCTCCCCGGTATGGGGGTCAACCGTGGTCAGAACCAGCCTGCCCGCCTCCCGGGTGTACAGCATCAGCAGGCTTCTGTCCTGGTTCCAGGTAAAGTCTATCATATCGTCCGCCGCGGCCAGCGCCAGGGGATAGAGCAGGCGAATATGGTCCAAATCCAGGGTCAGGCGGTCCTCCTTCTCCAGCAAGGGGATCACGTGGATCCCCGCCGCCACCTGGTCCGGCGTCTCCCGAGGGGGGATGACCGGCAGATACAGCGCCTCCCCGGAGGCCACGCCCAAGGAGGACATGGGGGCGAGCTGCTCCGCAGCCTCCGTCTCCTCGCAGCTGATCTCCACCAGCTCCCCCGCCCCGTTCCGCTCCGCTGTCACCGTGACCATAGCCTCCGGCGGCACCGGCATCCGGAAGTAGTCGTTCACCTTCTGCCACTCCTCCCTGTCCAAGGTGCGGCCGCTGCCCCGCCAGGAGGTGGAGTAGATGGGACCCTCCGGCGTCCACGCCTCCAGGGCCAGGGGGTAGCAGTCGTAGTAGTCCGCCAGGCGCAGGGTCTCCGTCCGCTTCTCCCCGGGGGCGGTGCGGCTGGCCGCGTCCATGGCGGGTCTGACCATGTACTCATACTCCGCGTCACGCTGATCGTCCTCCGCAACCCGCCCGGACATGCTGAAGTTGAGGGGCGCCGGGTAGAGCTGGGCGGTGTACTCCGGCGGGATCTCCCAATAGCGCCGGCCGGTAAAGAACCGGAAGTCCGTCTCCGGCGCGATATCGCCGCCCAGGGTCAGCGCCACGTCCCAGCGGAGGTGGTGGGAGTCGTCGTAGACGCTACAGGCGATCTCCATGCCCCGGGCGGCGGACCGGTCCCCGGCCAGGACGGTCTCCCGGATCTCCACCTTATCCTCCGTCCAGCCCACGGCCAGGTGGGCGCACACCAGCGCCGCCAGGGACAGACAGAAAACCGCCCCCAGCCGGGTCAGGTTCTTTTTCACGGCGCATCCTCCTCCCCCTCCTCCGTGAGCCGGTCCAGGGCCCGGCTCACCCGATCCGGCTCATAGCCATAGGCGGACTTGACAAAGGCCATCAGGTCCATGCCCCGCTCCTCCAGGTCCAGCACAGACGTGTCCCCCACCACCGCGCCGCCCCGCAGCAGTACCGCCCGGCCCACGAAGTGCTCCACCTCCT
The DNA here is from genome assembly GCA_947365965.1 of uncultured Clostridia bacterium. Taxonomy (GTDB): domain Bacteria; phylum Bacillota; class Clostridia; order Oscillospirales; family Oscillospiraceae; genus Pelethomonas. Next base: position 55,005 of record CANAZG010000008.1, on the reverse strand, counting down.
CCAGCAGGTGGGTGGAGAGCACCACGGTCTCCGTGGGCTCCAGGATGCCCAGCAGGACCTTGTAGAAGTCCTCCCGGTTGAACACGTCGTTGCCCGCAAAGGGCTCGTCCATGAGGATGTAGTCCGCCCCCTGGGACAGGGCCAGGATCACCTCGAACTGGTTCTTCTGGCCGGTGGAGAAGCTCCTGGGGGCCTTGCCCATGGGCAGCCGGAAGAAGTCCATGAGGGCCTGGAACCGCTTCTCCCGCCAGCGGGGGAAGTGCTCCCGGTAGAAGTCCCGGTGGCCCGCCGGGGTGAGATGGGGGAAGAAGGAGTGCTCGCAGGTGGCGAAGGAGAGACGGGCAATGTTCGCCCGGGTCACCGGCTCCCCGTCCAGGGTGATGGTCCCCGTGTATCCCAACAGGCCCAGGACGCACTTGAGCAGGGTGGTCTTGCCCGCGCCGTTCTCCCCAAAGAGGCCCACCAGCTCCCCCTGACCGACGGACAGGTCCACGCCGTTCAGGGCGGGCTTGGCGCTCACGCCGGGTATGCCGTACACCTTTTGCAGATTTTTGATTTCCAACATGGCTCAACCCTCCTCTATTCGTAAAACATCCTGTGGAGCGTCCAGTACCAGCGCCCCTGGCTGTTCGTATCAATGAGCGCGTAGGTCTCATACAGCCAGAAGTAGAGGACGCTCAGCCCCAGGGTCAGGATCAGCACAATTGCCAGCCCCGTCAGGGGCAGGGTCAGGCACCGCCGCCACAGCTCCCACCGATCCGGCAGGCGGCGCATGAGGTAGATGCTCCGGCTCTCCTGGTAGTGGGAGAGGAGGTGGACCAGGGCCAGGGCCACCATCCACCCAGCCAACAGGGCAAAGGGGATCAGGGCGCGGCGCAGGTGGCGGTCAAAGGGTTCAAAGGCCGCCCGCACCCACATCAGCCTCTCATATTCCTGGAGAAAAGGGATCAGGAAGGCGGCGGCGTTCCACACCAGCCCCACTGCCAGCCCGGCGGCCAGCTGCCCCGCCTCCCGCCGTCCGTTCATGCCCGGCGGGACCAGCCTGTCCCAGCGGGTGGTCCGCTTCTTCATTCCATCCCCTCCTCTCCGTATGTCAGGGCCAGCAGGGCGTCCAGCCCCGCCAGGGCGGCGGCCCCCAGGCCCAGCCAGAGGGAGCCGGTGAGCCCGCCCATGCCCTGGGAAAACAGGAACGCCGCCGCCACCGCCATAGCCCGGCCAAAGAGGGCCCGGCTGCCCCGGCGCATCCGCCAGGAGCACAGGCCGGTCTCCAGGCCCATGGCCGCCGCGAACAGGAGATTGCGCAGGTAGCCCGCCGTCTCCGCCAGGGGGAGCAGGCTGTGGAGGAAGGGGACCCGGTAGAAGGCCAGCAGCACCGTCTGGGCGCTGCGGTAGGCGGGGCCCACAGCGGCCGCGTACCAGATGCCCATGCCCAGGCACACCGCCGTCTGGACCGCCCAGAGGAGCAGGAAGCAGGCGGCCCCGAACAGACCCTTCCAGGCCAGCGCCGCGCCCTCCGACACCCGCAGGCGGCGGAGCGTGCAGCCCACGGCCCTGCGCTCATCCCCACAGTGGGTCAGCAGGTGGAACAGGGCGATCCATCCAGCCATGAAGAGGGAGGGCACGCCCTTGAGGGTCTCCTCCATGGGCCGCTCCGGCAGCAGGTACAGCCGCGCGCCGAACACAATGATCTCCAGGGCAGCCATGAGCCCCAGCTGGGCCAGGACTCTGCCCAGGCAGTTCTCCACCCACAGCCCCAGCAGGGAGAGGTGCTTATGTTGTCTCATCCTGTGTCTCCTCCTTTTCATCCCACAGCCGGCCCAGCAGGGCCATCGCCTCCTCCCGGCTGGCCCCGGTCTGGCGCAGGGCCTCCACCAGCCGCCGGGCCTCCTCCGTCAAAAGCTGGGTCCGGACGGCCTCGATCTCCGCCGGGCCCGCAGAGACGAAGCTCTTGGCCCCGGCGTGGGAGGCGATGAGCCCCGCCTCCTCCAGAAGGCGGTAGGCCTTCTGGACGGTGTTGGGGTTCACCCCCAGCCGGGCGGACAGTACCCGCCGGGAAGGCAGCTCGTCCCCGGCGCGGATGGTCCCCGCCGCCAGCCCCCGCTGGAGATGGCGGACAATCTGCTGATAGATGGGCCCGCCGTCCCCCAGGCGCAGTCCGTCAAAGGACACCATATTCTTCCGCCTCCCTCCGCTGTTTTGCAAACTGTACTAGCTCTATAATACGGTTTGACTGTATTATACACATGATACGGTTAGCTGTCAAGGGGGGCGGCGCAAAAAAACACCCCCGCCGGGCGGCGGGGGTGTTCGCTTGCTTACTTCTTCTGGCCTCTGGCCTTGCGCACGGCCAGAATCCGGTTCATCTCGTTGTAGACGATCATGAAGCCCTCGTCCACGCCCATGCCGGGCTTGGCGAGGATCTGCACCGGCTGGGTGGCCATGGCGCAGTGGACGCACACCTGGGCGCTGCGGTCCGTCTCGTTGCAGGTGCCGCCCTGGTAAGCGCCGATGCCCTTTTCCTTGCAGTAGAGCACGGCCTCAATGGTGTTGTTGATGCCGCCCAGGTCCGGGGTCTTGATCTGGACCATGTGGCCGGCCTTGTTGTCGGCGAAGATCTTGATGTCCTCCAGGGTGTTGCACCACTCGTCGGCCACCAGCTCCACGTTGATGCCCCGCGCGTCCAGCTCGCGGGTCAGGCCCGCCAGGGCCTCCACCTGGGTCTCACGGTCACAGTCGCAGTCCATGGGGCCCTCGATGCGCAGGTGGAAGGGCTTGGCGGCCTCCTCCAGGGTGGCCAGATAGTCGGCCATCTCCTTGTAGTTGTTGTTGCCGAAGGCCGCGCCGATGGTGCCGTACACGTCGATGTGCAGCACCGGGCTGTAGCTGGGATCCAGGCGCTTGTCCTGGATGCGCTTGCTCAGCCACGCCACGTACTCGGCCAGCTTCTCGCCCTTGCGGCCCAGCTTGGTGTCGATGTTGTTGATGAGGGCGTGGGGCAGCACCTGGGCGCCCTTGATAATCATCTTGTCCGCGTTGTCGTAGCGGTCATCGCCGGACTGGGTGAACACAGGGACGGGGGTCTCGGACACGGTGCAGCCGTACTCGTCCGCCACCACCTCGCACATGAGGCGGCCCGTGGCCTTGGCCACTGCGTCCAGAATGGCCTGGGACACGCCGTAGCGGATAGCGGTGTGCAGCCGCTTGCCCTCCACCTGGATGGCCTCCATCATGGCGCACAGGCCCCGGAAGTCGTTGGCCTCCTTGCCCACCAGCTGGGGCTTGATGTACTGGTCAATGATGGGGATGAAGTCCCGGGCCAGGAAGAGGGGATCCCGTCCGCCCGCGCCGGAGTACTGCACGGCCGCGCAGTCGCCGTAGGCGATCTGGCCGTCCTCCAGCACCAGCATCACGGAGATGGACTCGCCGGCCTGACGCACGGAGGCAAAGCCCTCGGTGACAGGATCGCCGGTGTAGAACACGCCGTCGTGGCCCGCGCCGGCCTTGATGGCCCGCTGATCGTCAAAGTAGAAGCCGGTGCGGCCGGGGGAGCAGATGACGTCTGTGATTTTCATGATGTGTTCTCTCCTCAATAATTAAGTAATGATTCTTTGATTCTTTTTTCTTCTTACTTTTTCTTGAAAGAAAAAGTAAGCAAAAAGAACTTTAGAGGCCAAAACCCGTAGCCGCCGGCAGTCTAACGTCATACGCTGCCGTTAGACTGCCGGCAGCCTATAAAGCACATATAAAGTTTTTCTTTTGCTTCTTTTCTTTGTTCACAAAGAAAAGAAGAGAAAATTGATATCAATACCGGGGACGGCCCACCAGACGGCCCTTGCCGATGGAGTACACGTCGTCGATAACCATCTGGAAGGAGGCCTTCCGGTTCTCCGCCTTGGCCCGCTCGTCGATCTTACCGGCGTGGAAGTCCTTGAGCTCCTGGGTAAGGGGCAGGTTGCCGGGGTTGAGGATGCGCACCGCGCCGTTGTTGTCCCGGCAGGGCAGCATCAGGCCCGCGTTGTAGCGGCAGGGGGCGAAGGGGATGTCCAGCACGCCGGCCTCTACGGCACGGCACACGCCCACGGCGATGTCCCCCTGACCCAGCTCGAAGCACTTGTCCACGATGCACCGGGTCTCCTGGCGGATGATCTCCTCCTCCTGGGGCAGCCGGGCGTCCTGGAAGGTCTGGTCCGCCATCATGTTCACCACCTGCTTGGTGCAGCGCAGACCCTGGGCGTTGGCCTCCATAGTGGGAATGCCCACGGCCTCGTGGGGGCTCTTGACGATGACCTTGGTGGCCTTGGAGAAAGCGGCAATGAGGCTGCCTGTGGAGATGACGCCGAAGGCCTTGGCCTCGTCCGCCGGGAAGCCGCCCATCCACTGGTGGAGCACCGTGGTCACGTCCACGTCCGTGTAGCCGTACTTGGCCAGATACTCGTCCGTCAGCTCCTGGAGGGTGCGGATGGCCGCCACGTCCTGAACCAGGTTGCCGCACTGGCCGTAGCCCACGGTGATGTTCTTCACGCCCTGCTCCGCCGCCAGCAGGGCCTCGATGATGGCCGCGGCGTGGGAGATGCAGGGAGGCACCAGGGTGCCGGTGAGGGGGCCGTAGGGCTCCCGGTTGATGGATACGCCCATCTCCTCATAGAGGCCCGTGAGACGGTCCACGTACTGCCAGTCCCGGATGGTGCGCTCCATGGGGATGTTCTTGCAGTAGGGCAGGTTGTAGGAGATGCCGCCGCCCTCGTAGCTGGTGAAGCCGCCGGCGTAGGTGATTTCGGTGAGCAGCCGGGCGTCCGGGGTGCCGTGGCGGACCTGGAGGGGGGTGTGGACGCTCTCAATGACCTGACGGCAGCCGGACACGCCGTGGTTCACCGCCGGGAAGCCGTTGAGCATGGCCCGGCTCAGGCGCACGGACTCCTTGATGCCGTTCTCCGCCTCCTCGTAGCGGTTCTGGCGGGTGTAGCTGTCAATGGTGGTGGGCAGCAGGTCCGCCTCGCCGGCGTCCTGGAGGTGCTCCATGAGCTTGATGTGCTCGCTGATGACCGGCACGCCGGCCCGGGGCTGTACCAGGGTCTTGCCCTCCGCCTTGGCGGCCAGCAGCTTCTTGGAGAAGATCCGGTCCTCCTCCATGGCCTTGTGGTAGTCCACGGCCTCCTGCAAATCCACGTCCTTCCCGGTGGGCCACTGGGTCAGGACCTCCTGCCGCAGGCGGGCGAACTCGTCGTCAGGAATGCGCTTATTTTTGATATCCATGCTTCTCCAGCTCCTTTTTCATGATTCGCAGGGCGGTCTGGGGCTCGTGGGCCGCCAGAAGCCCCATGGCGGCCAGAATGTATGTCCGGTCCACCCAGATGTCCGCCTCCTTCGGCCGCAGGGAGGCCGGCTGGGCGGTGGAATAGAGGGCGTGGCGGGCAATCTCCGCCACCCGCTCCGCGTGAATCAGGCTGCCGCCGGTGACGACGATCTGCCTGACGTTGGTCAGATTTTTCCCGGACTGGACAAAGGTCTGCCCCATCAGGGTGTAGGTCTCCTCCATGGTGCCCGCGTGGCGGGCCACCGCCGTCTCCACGGCCAGGGAGGCCAGGGCGTAGTCCAGGTTCTCCAGCTCCCCGTCGCCGTCGGGCAGACGGTCCGTGTTGGCCCGGAGCATGTCCACCAGCGCCTCCACCCGGTCCTGGCTGAGGCCGGAGAGCTGGCTGACCCGGGGAAGGCCCGCGGCCTCCACGATGCCCCTGATGCTGTAGCGCATCCCGATGTCCCCCTCCACGGTCCGCTTGGAGAAGGGCTCCGGCAGGCCCTTGTAGACGGTGTTCATCTGCTCGGGCATCCCGTCGGCCATGGAGTAGACGTCGGTGGTTGCGCCGCCCACGTCCACCGCCACCAGATCCCCGATGCCCAATTCCCCCTCGCAGCCCTTGGCCAGCAGCTCCATGGCCTGGAGCACCGCCGACGGGGTGGGCATGAGGATGCCGGAGAGGAGGTCCGTCACCTGGGACAGGCCCTTGGCCTGGACGATCCGGTTGAGGAAGATCTCCCGGATCTTGCTCTGGGTGGGCTCGATCTGCAAAACGCCGAACTTGGGCATGACATTGGGACACACGTGGACCTCGTGCCCCGCCAGAATCCGCTGGCACTCCCGGGCGGCCACCCGGTTCCCCGCCACCACAATGGGGAAGGCGGGGGGCAGGGAGGCCAGCATCCTCGCGTTGTGGAGGATGCACTCCTGGTTGCCCCCGTCGGTGCCGCCCACCAGCAGGAAGATGTCCGGCTTTGCGGTCTGGATGTCCTCCAGGTCGTCCTCTGTCAGCTCAAAGGAGTAGAGGCCCACGATCTTGGCCCCCGCCCCCAGGCTGGCCAGCTTGGCCGCCTCGCTGGTCAGCTCCGGCACAAGGCCGCTGGCGATCATCCGCAGGCCGCCGGCAGCGGAGGAGCAGGCGAAGGTCTGGAGGTAGTCCAGCTTCCCGGTCCTCTCCTCCAGACGGGCCAGACCCTCCCGGAGGCCGTCGCTGATGTCGGTTTGAACGGTGGTGTAGGCCGCGGCCGTGCCCAGCAGGGCCTCGCCGTCCAGATCAACGGCCGTCAGCTTGGTGTAGGTGCTGCCAAAGTCGATGAGCAGGACGGGCCTCATGCGCCCTCACCGTCCATACCCAGCAACTCCCGCAGGGCCTCGATGGTGGTCTCCGGCGGCGTGTTGGGGGGGAAGGCCCGATCAAAGCCCATCTCCTTGAACCGCTTCTCCACGTCCTCGAAGGTCTGCTTGCCGATGACGATGTTGCCGCCCACCAGCAGGGGGATGCCCTTCAGGCCGGCCTCGTCGCACTTCTCCCGCATTCCGCGGCAGTCCAGCTCCCCCTGTCCGTACAGGGAGGAGACCACAATGGCGTCGGCGTTGGACTCGATGGCCGCCGCGATGTACTCCTCCTGGGACACCATAACGCCCAGATTGACCACATCGAAGCCGGCCTCCGTAAACGCGTGGTAGAGAATCTTGTTGCCCACCGCGTGTACGTCCGCGCCGATGACTCCGATTACTAATACTTTCTTTTTCCCAATCTCCATGGAAGCCACCTCTGCATCGTTTTTGCCCTTGGTTTTCCCAAAAGCATATATCTATATATTACATTGAACTATATCTATTGTCAAGAGAAAAGAAGGAAATCTTTCGCTTTTTTCTGATTTTGCAAGAAAAGCCGCACCTCCTGCAAAACGCGGGAGGCGCGGCTGAGGGGTTATTTCCGCTGGCGCAAGAGCTCAATTTTTTCCTGCAAATAGAGGAAGGAGCCCTCGTCGATCTCATAGGCGCAGGGGATGAGCTGGCCCCGGCGGGCAAAGCGGCGCATCTGGGCCACGCCATCAGGCTCCAGGTATTTTTCCAGGTCTTCCGGCACCAGAACAGCGTCCTTTCCCGACAGGAAGGCGGGCAGATCCAGATCCCGGGACACCAGAACCGGGGGCTGGACTGCGGTATCTCCGGCAAAGGCGGCGCAGGCCTCGAAAAGCAAGTCGCCGAACCGCTGGCTGCACCCCAGCACGCCCACCCGCTCTCCGGGCTGGAGGCGGATGATCTCCGCCATGGTGGGTAAGGAAAGGCGCAGCGCCACCCTTGCAATTTTGTCGCTCTGGGGCAGGAGATTTTTCAGCTGGCAGGCGTGCTCGCCGGTGGTGACGATGAGATCCGCCTCCTCCTCCAGGTTGTAGGGGTAGGCCTCGGCGTGGGAGACCAGATAGGAATAGACCTCCACGCCCTCCAGCCGGCGCAGCTGCCGGGCCATCTGGGAGAGGTTCTCGCTGCTGCTCTCGATGATGGCCACCTTGATGTCCGGGGCGTTTACCGCACGCTCCCGGAGCTTGAGCTCCAGGAAGATGCCGATCTCCTCCGTGGAGAAGCCCAGCTCCCCCATGCCGGCCAGCATCCGGTCAATGAGGGCCATGGCCTGCTCCTTCCGGTCCCCCACGCTGGGAGGGCGGTAGCAGACGAAGGTACCCCGGCCCTGGATTTTTTCCACCAGCCCCAGCAGCTCCAGCTCATCGTAGGCCCGTTTGATGGTCCCCCGGGCCAGACCCAGGTCCTCGGCCATAGCCAGCACCGTGGGCAGCTGCGCACCGGCGTCCAGACGGCCGGACCGGATGGCCGAGCGGAGCTCGTCCACCAGCTGCCGGTAGACCGGAATATCGGAATGGGGATTGATATGAAACATCCGCCCGCCTCCTTTGGGTCATTTCGTAATCGTTCAGGAATTATTTTAGTAACCATTCTTTTTCTTGAAAGAAAAAGAATCAAAAAGAACTTTTAGAGGTCCAACTACTTAGATTCCAGATACGCCTGACGGCCGGTCTCATAGAGATTGTTGCCCTGGCTGTCGATAACCACAATCACCGGGAAGTCCTCCACCTCCAGGCGGCGGATGGCCTCCGCCCCCAGATCCTCATAGGCCACAATCTCCGCCTTCTTCACGCACTGGCTCAGAAGGGCCCCGCAGCCGCCGATGGCCCCGAAGTACACCGCGCCGTGCTCCTTCATGGCCGCCACCACCTCCGGGCCCCGCTTGCCCTTGCCGATCATCCCCGTCTCGCCCAGGGAGATGAGCAGGGGGCTGTAGGCGTCCATGCGGTAGGAGGTGGTGGGGCCGGCGGAACCGATGGCCTCGCCGGGCCGGGCCGGGGTGGGTCCCACATAGTAGATCACCGCGTCCGTCATGTCGATGGGCAGGGGCTTGCCCTGCTCCGCCAGCTCGCACAGCCGCTTGTGGGCCGCGTCCCGGGCCGTGTAGATCACGCCGGAGATGAGGCAGCTGTCCCCGGCCTTCAGCTGCCGGGCCTGCTCCCGGCTCAGGGGGGTCTTGATGGATACCGGCATATCAGAGCACCTCCGTCTTATGTCTGGTCACGTGGCAGTTGATGTTCACCGCCACCGGCAGGCCCGCGATGTGGGTGGGGCACTGCTCAATGTTCACCGCCAGGGCCGTGGTCCTGCCGCCGAAGCCCTGGGGCCCGATGCCCAGGGCGTTGATCTCCTCCAGCAGCTCCGCCTCCAGCTGGGCATAGTAGGGCGCGGCATTCCGCTGGTCCACCGGGCGCATCAGGGCCTGCTTGGCAAGATACGCCGCCTTGTCGAAGGTGCCGCCGATGCCCACGCCCACCACGATGGGCGGGCAGGGGTTGGGGCCCGCGTCCTCCACCACCTTGCGCACAAAGTCCTTCACCCCCTGCACGCCGTCGGAGGGCCGCAGCATCTTGATCTGGCTCATGTTCTCGCTGCCAAAGCCCTTGGGGGCCACGGTGATCTCCACCTCCTGGCCCGGGACCAGATCAATGTAGAGCATGGCCGGGGTGTTGTCCCCGGTGTTGACCCGGTCCAGGGGGTCCCGGACCACGCTCTTGCGGAGAAAGCCCTCTGCGTAGCCCTGGCGGACCCCCTCGTCCACTGCGGCGCGGAGGTCCCCGCTGATGTGCACGTCCTGGCCGATCTTCAGGAACACGCAGGCCATGCCCGTGTCCTGGCAGATGGGCCGGTCATTGTCCCCGGCGATCTGGTAGTTCTCCACAATCCGGTCCAGAATCTCCTTGGCCGGGGCCCAGTCCTCCTGGGACCGGCAGGCCTCGATCTGGTTTTTCATGTCCTGGGGCAGCTGGCGGTTGGCCTGGATGCACAGTCTGCTCACCACCTGGGTAATCTGCCCTGCGTCGATTTCCCTCATTGCGCTACTCCTTGATATATTTTTTAGTAATTATACCTTTTCTCAAAAGAAAACGTATCCAAAAGAATTTGACCGCCTACAGCTCCGGCACGGCGTAGATCCGGTCCAGCGTCTCGCCATCCCGGCTGATGACCTCCGCCACCACCCGGTCTCCCTTGGGCAGAGCCTTGGGCGCGCCTGTGATGGCCTCCGCCTTTGCCTTGAGCTCATGGATGTCCAGCACCGGCAGCCCCGCGTCCTTCAGCCGCTGGGCCAGGACCCCGTTTTTGGGGTTTACGGCAATGCCGCCCTGGGTCACCAGCACGTCGATGTCCCGGCCCGGCGTGGATACGCAGGTCACCCGATCCGTGACAATGGGCAGGCGGGCCCGGAACATGGGGGCGATAATCATGGCCAGCTTGGCCCCCGCCGCCGTGTCGCTGTGGCCGCCGGAGCCGCCCATGATATAGCCGTTGGAGTCGGTGTGGACGTTGACGTTGAAGTCCGTGTCAATCTCCGTGGCCCCCAGGATCACCACGTCCAGGCTGTCCACCACCGCGCTGCGCATGGTGGGGCTGGCGTAGTGGAGGGCGGAGATCTCCTGGTGCCGGGGATCGGTGCGCAGGGACTCCACCGCCTGGAGGTCAAAGCACTGCACGTCCAGCAGGGACTGGAAGCACCCGGCCCGGAGCATGTCCACCATGTACCCGGTGATGCCGCCCAGGCCGAAGCTGCCCTTCACGCCCTTGGAGAGCATGATGTCCTTGAGGAAGCTGGCCGCCGCCAGGGACGCGCCGCCGGCCCCGGTCTGGAAGGAGAAGCCGTCCTCCAGGAGCCCCGAGTGCTCAATGACCCTTGCCGCGTAGGAGGCCATCACCAGCCCCACCGGGTCCCGGGTGATGCGGGTGGTGCCGGAGACGATGCCCGCCGGGTTGCCGATGGCCTCCACCTCCACCACGTAGTCCACGTAGATCTCGGGGATGGACCAGTCCAGCAGGGGGTAGGGGACCAGGCCGTCGGTGATGACCACCACCTTTTTGGCGTACATGGCGTCCGCCGCCGCGTAGCCCAGGCTGCCGCAGGCGGACTTGCCGTACTTGCCGGAGCAGTTGCCCATGGGGTCCGCGCTGGGGGCGGCGATGAAGGCCACGTCCACCGGCGTGCGGCCGCTGGCGATGTCGCTGGGCCGGCCGCCGTGGGTGCGGAACTCCACCGGCCTCTCCAGCAGGCCCCGGGAGATTTCCCGGCCCAGACCGGCGGCCATGTAGTCGGTGAGAACCCCGGTGACCACGTGGTTGCGGATGTGGTCCGCCAGGGGCTGGTGGGCGTCAAAGAGGGAGCTGGCGTTGACCGTCAGGTCCCGGATGCCCAGATCCGCGATCTGCTCCATGACCATGTTGAGCACATAGTCGCCGTTTCGCAGGTGGTGGTGGAAGGACACGGTCATGCCGTCTCTCAGGCCGGTCAGCGCAATAGCCTCCCGGATGGACTTTACCACTTTCGTGCTCACTGCGCGTCCTCCCTTCCCAGGCCCAGCTCACGGGCCGCCGCGATGGTCTGCTGCGCCCGGTTCACAATGGGCGCGTCAATCATCTTGCCCCGCAGGGCGATGGCCCCCCGGCCCTGCTCCTTGGCCAGCCGGATGGCGTCCATGACCTCGTAGGCGTAGTCAATCTCCTTCATGGTGGGGCTGAACACCTGGTTGATGACCTCCACATGGCGGGGGGAGATGGAGGCCTTGCCGGTGAAGCCCAGGGCCTTGGCGCAGGCCGCGTCAGTGCGGATGCCCGCATCGTCGTTCACGTCGGTGAAGGGGGTGTCGTACACGTCCACCCCGGCGGCCCGGGCCGCCGTCACCAGCCGGGTGCGGGCGTACTCGATCTCCCGCCCCTCCTTGGTCCGCTGGCAGCGGAGGTCCGCCGTCAGGTCCTCCGCCCCCAGGAAGAGGGCCGCCACCCGGGGGCTGGCCGAGGCGATGGCAAAGGCGTTCTCCACTCCCAGGGCGGTTTCGATGAGGGGCATGAGCCGGACCGTGTTGGGGGCCATGCCCAGCCGCTCCTCCGTCCGGGTGATGTACTCGTCCGCCGTGAGGATGTCCTGGGCGGAGCCGGACTTGGGCAGCAGGATCAGATCCGGCCTCTGGGGCAGGATGGCATCGATGTCCGCCTGCCAGAAGCTGGTGTCAATGGAGTTGATGCGCACGATGATCTCGCAGCCCCGGAAGTCCATGTCCCGGATGGCGCTGCGCACCAGCAGACGGGCCGCGTCCTTCTCCGAGGGGGCCACCGCGTCCTCCAGATCCAGGATCAGGGCGTCCGCGCCCAGGTAGGGCCCGTTGACCAGCATGTTGGGCGTGTTGCCCGGCAGAAACAGCATGGACCGGCGCATCAGCTCTCCCCCCTTCCCCGTAAAACCGCAGTCTCCACCCGGGCCCGGATGACGCACTCCAGCGCCCCCCGGTCCGACACGGTGAGCCTGGCCCGCTCCACGCCGCACTCCGCCAGGGTGGCGCGCACCGCGCTCTCAATGGCGCCGCCGAACTGCCCCTTTACCACGCTCTCCAGCTGGAGCTCGATGCCCTCATCCCAGGGCTCGATCTCCACGTACACGTCGCTGGACTCCAGGGTGCCCGCCGACGCAAGGCGAACAATCTCTGCCATTGCTGTACCTCCTCCATTTTCATAGATATCATGGGTTGAATGATCTATATCAATGTGCCTGCATTATATAATAAAACGCCGGGAATTGCAATCCATTTTTTCGCCCTGAGGCTTTTCAACGGGGAAAAAATATGATACAATGGAAAACAACACCCGCGCCCACTTTAGAAAGGAGAAAGAACATGTTTGACCGCCAAGCAAGCCATATCATCAGCACCTACTTTGCCCCCCGCGGCCACAAGCGCATGTATCAGCTGGGGATGCAGCTGGTGCAGCTCTATCTCTCCCCCTTTGACAAGCTCATCGGCATCATCGGAGAGGCGGGCTCCGGCAAGAGCGCCCTCATCCGGGGCATGTTCCCGGGTCTGGATCTGACCAACGACGACGACGGCGTCTACGTCCGGCCCCTGCCCCTGCTGGATCTGGACGATGAGCGCAGCTTCTTCTCCCCCCACACCTACCACCTGGACATCCGCTTTGAAAACGGCTTCACCCAGATGAGCGTCCTGGCCGACGCCATCACCCAGGCCCTCCACAAGGGCAAGCGGGTGATTGTGGAGCACTTTGATCTGGTCTACCCCATGCTCCAGGTGAAGGCGGATCTGCTCATCGGCGTGGGCGAGGAGGTGGTCATCACCCGGCCCACCATCTTCGGCCCCAAGCCCAGGGAGATCTACGACATCGTCTACAAGTCCCTGCCCTTCCGGCTCATGTCCCACACAGCGGAGGACCTGTGCGAATTCTGTATGCCCCCGGAGGAGCTGGAGCGGTGCGGCCACGGCGACGTCCGCCACGGCTTTGTCATCACCTTCCCCGACGACCACAAGCCCAATTTCGACATTGAGGAGCTGGAGAAGAAGGTCTACGCGATGATCGACCAGAACCTGCCTGTGACGTACCTGGACGAGAAGCACGTGTCCATCGGCGGAAGCGTCCACCCCTGCACCGGCCCCCGTATCCATGTGACCAACACCGGCCAGATCAAGGACTTCCACCTGCTCTACCACTTTGTCCACGACCCCTTCAACCGGCGCTATCTCCTGGTAGGATGCGTGGGCAAGGAGAACCTGGAGCGGCTGAAAAGGCTGGAGCAGAAGATCGAGGCCCAGATGATCGAGACCCAGATGATATAATACCCAGATGATGTATGACCCCGCCGGGCGGCGGAGTGAGAGAAAGAAGCCGGAAAGAGAATGACTATGAAGCGACGGAAAAAAGCGAAGCTCTCCAATGTGCAGATCATTGCCCTGGGCTTCTTCATCATGATCCTGCTGGGCACGGGGCTGCTGATGCTGCCCATATCCAGCGTATCGCCCGCCTCCTTTGGCGACGCTCTGTTTACCGCCACCTCCGCCTCCTGCGTCACCGGACTGGTGCAGCAGGACACGGGGACCTATTGGACCACCTTCGGCCAGCTGGTCATCATCACCCTCATCCAGATCGGCGGCCTGGGGTTCATGACCATCGCCACCCTGTTCCTCCTGCTGCTGCGCCGGCGAATGGGCCTGCGCCAGCGGGAGGTGGTGGTGGAGGGCATCAGCTACAACCAGCTGGGCGGCTTTGCCCCCTTTATCCGCCGGGTCCTGCTGGGCACGCTGCTCATGGAGGGCCTGGGGGCCGCGCTGCTGAGCATCCGGTTCGTCCCGGAGATGGGCCTGGGCCGGGGGATCTACTACGGCGTGTGGCACAGCATCTCCGCCTTCTGCAACGCGGGCTTTGACCTCATGGGCCCCTGCAGCGGCCCCTACTCCTCCTTCACCGCCTACGCCGGGGACCCCCTGGTGAGCCTGACCGTCTGCGCGCTGATTCTGGTGGGCGGGCTGGGCTTTCTGGTGTGGGACGATCTGGTGCGCAATAAGCTCCGCTGGCGGCGCTACCGGCTGCAAACCAAGGTGGTGCTCACGGTGACGGCGGCGCTGACCCTGGGGGGCGGGGCCCTCTTCTTCCTGCTGGAGCGGGAGAATCTGGGCGCCGGGCGGCCCCTGGGGGAGCAGATCCTCTCCGCCCTCTTTGACGCGGTCACCCCCCGCACCGCCGGGTTCAACTCCACGGACACCGCCGCCCTCAGCCCGGGCAGCCTCCTGCTGACCATCATCTTCATGTTCATCGGCGGAAGTCCCGGGTCCACGGCCGGCGGTGTCAAGACCACCACCGTGTTCGTGGTCCTCCTCCACGCCCTCTCCGGCGTGCGCCGGGAGCGGAGCGCCAACGCCTTTGGCCGCAGCATCGGGGATGGGGCCCTGAAGAAGGCCACCTCCGTGCTCTACACCAACCTGCTTCTGGCCCTGGCGGGCGCCCTGGTCATCAGCGCGGTCCAGCCCCTGCCCCTGACGGACGTGCTCTTCGAGACCTTCTCCGCCATCGGCACCGCCGGCATGACCACCGGGATCACCCGGGACCTGCTGCCCCTGAGCCAGGCTGTGATTATCTTCCTCATGTACTGCGGCCGGGTGGGCAGCATCTCCTTCGCCGTGGCGCTCCTGGAGAAGCGGGCCCTGCCCCCGGTCACCCTGCCCCAGGAGGAGATCACCATCGGGTGAGACGGTCTGCGTTCTCATCTTGCGCGCATAACGGACCGGGCGGGGAAGCGTTCCCTGCCCGGTCCCTGCTTATTCCCTGCCCGCCGGCAGATAAAATGTGAGATACGGGGAAAAAACTCCGTCTTTCCCCTGTACAACAGGGAAAAGATCCTGTAAAATAGAATAAAGACAATTATCTGGAACCTCCCGCCGGGGAGGAGAAAGGAGCGGCCCGTGCGCATCAATCCGCAGCTCATGGAAAAAATCAAGGAATCCCTGTCCTCTGTCCTGCCCATCACAGCCATCGTGCTGCTGCTGAGCGTGTCCATCGTGCCTCTGACCACGGGGGCGCTGGTGCTGTTTCTCTTCGGGTCCCTGCTGCTGATCGTGGGGGTGGGGGTGTTCACCCTGGGGGTGGACATGTCCATGACCCCCATGGGCAGCGGCATCGGCGCGTACATGGGCCGGGCCCGCCACATGGCCATCCCCCTGGCAGTGGCCTTCGCCCTGGGGGTGCTGATTACCATGGCGGAGCCGGATCTGACGGTGCTGGCCGAGCAGGTGCCCGCCATCCCCAACCAGGTGCTGATCTGGACGGTGTCCGCCGGGGTGGGACTGTTTCTGGTGATCGCCCTGCTGCGCACCATGCTGCATGTCCCTCTGTCCCAGCTGCTGGTGGGGTCCTATCTGATCGTGTTTGTGCTGGCCATCGCGCTGACGCCCAACGATTTCATCCCCGTGTCCTTTGACTCCGGCGGCGTCACCACGGGGCCCATTACGGTCCCCTTTATCATGGCCCTGGGCGTGGGGCTGGCCTCGGTGCGCAGCGACAGGAACGCCACCAGCGACAGCTTCGGTCTGGTGGCCCTGTGCAGCGTGGGGCCCATCCTCTCGGTGCTGGTCCTGGGCATCTGCTACGCCCCCGACAGCGCCAGCTACGTCCCGGCGGCCCTGCCGGACATCGCCACCACCCGGGACGCCTTCCGGGAGTTCACCGCCGCCACCCCCCACTACGCCCGGGAGGTGGCTGTGGCCATGGTGCCCATCTGCGCCATGTTCCTCTTCTTCCAGCTGCTGACCCGCCGGTTCAAGAGCACCCAGCTGCTGCGGATCGTCAGCGGCCTCGTCTATACATACGTGGGACTGGTCATGTTCCTCACCGGGGTGAACGTGGGCTTCATGCCCGCGGGCCAGCTCATCGGGGCCACCATCGCCCAGGGGGAGAACCCCTTCCTGCTCATCCCCATTGGTATGCTCATGGGGTACTTCATCGTCTCCGCCGAGCCGGCGGTCCATGTGCTCATCAAGCAGGTGGAGGAGGTGTCCATGGGCTCCATCTCCCAGGGCGCCATGCGCCAGGGCCTGTCTGTGGGCGTGGCCCTCTCTGTGGGCATCGCCATGCTGCGGGTGGTGACCGGGGTCTCCATTCTGTGGTTCCTCATCCCGGGCTACGCCATCAGTCTGGCTCTGACCTTCTTTGTGCCCCAGCTGTTCACCGGCGTGGCCTTTGACGCGGGCGGCGTGGCGTCGGGCCCCATGACCGCCACCTTCCTGCTGCCCTTTGCCATGGGGGCCTGCGAGGCGGTGGGGGGCAATCTGATGACGGACGCCTTCGGGCTGGTGGCCCTGGTGGCCATGACGCCCCTGGTGACCATCCAGCTGCTGGGCCTTGCCGGCCGGGTGCGCAAGCATCTGGCGGACGAGGCGCTGCGCGCGGAGCTGGCCCGGGTGGAGGACTGCGTCCTCTACTATGACTAAGGAGGTGCGGCTATGAGAACGCCGGAGCGGATGGCTCTGCTGATGTCCATCGTGGAGCGGGGCAGCGGCAGCAAGCTCATCAAGCTGTACAACAAGCATCAGGTATTCACCCACCTGCGCTGCGAGGGCGCGGGCACGGCCACGTCGGAGATTATGGACATCCTGGGCCTGGGGAGCTCGGAGAAGGACATCATCCTCAGTTTCGCCACCCGCCCCGCAGTCCGGGTCCTGCTGGAGAAGCTGGACGACGAGCTGCGGGGGGCGGCGCCGGGGAAGGGAATCGCCTTTGCGGTGTCCCTGACGGCGGTGAGCAGCCTGATTGCCGCCTTTATTGATCTGAAAACCAAGGTGGAGGACGAAGGGAGCGGGAACATGGACAACCAGCAGAGAAGCAGCATGATCCTGGTGACAGTGAACCAGGGCTTTACGGACGCGGTGATGGACACGGCCCGGAGGGCGGGCGCCCGGGGAGGCACCATCATCAAGGGCCGCTGGGCCGGGGACGAGAGCTTTGCCGAGACCAACGGCATCACCACCCTCCAGGCGGAGAAGGAGATGATCTTTATCGTGGTGCCCACGGAGATCCGCAACAAGGTCATGGACGCGGTGACCCGCCAGCACGGCCTGCGCACCGAGGCCGGCGCCATGGTCACGGCCATCGGCGTGGAGCAGCTGGTGCATTTGGGGTAGGGGCTCCGCCCGCCGGCGGAGGAACGGGTGCGGACGGCCCCGCCCCGAAAGTCAGCCCCTTTCCGTCGTCTGGAAGCGGTTTATATGCCATATCCCGTCTGTTTTCAGCAAAGCGCCCCCGCTCCGGTATGACCCGGAGCGGGGGCGCTTTCAATTGTCCGGACGGGGGAGATCAATCCCGATCCGCCTCCCACTGGACGATCTCGCCGGAGTATGCGTCAATCTCGCCCTCATACTCCATGCCGTTGTAGAAGATCTCCACCTCGTACACCAAGCGGCCGTCGTCGTAGTCCAGCTCCAGCTTCCGCACGTGGGTGCTCTCCGCGCCGGGGACCTTGGCCAGAGCGATGCTCCGGGCCTTTTCCGCTCCGATGTTCTCGCCGGATGTTCCGGCGGGGACGTAGTTTTCCGCGTCGTAGTCCACGCTGACCACAGCGCCGGTGGCGGCGTTGATCTCATAGTCGTACTCGCGGCCATCCTGGGTGAAGAACTCCACGTCATAGACCTGAACGCCGTCCTCCCAGTCCAGCTTGCACTCCACAAAGGTGACGTCGGCGGCCTTCAGTCCGGCGTGGGTCAGGGCCGCGGCCTTGGCCTCCTCCCCGGTGAGCTTGCCGCCGGAGGGGGCGGCGGGCTTGGAGCCGGAGGGCCCGAAGGTGTCCGCGTCAGTGACCAGAGGATCGTCGCCGGTAAGGGTGATGGTCCGGCTCTTGCTGTCCCAGCTGACGCTCTTGCCCATCAGTTCGCCGATGGCCCGCACGGGCAGGTAGTTGGTGCCCTCCCGCAGAAGGGGGTACACCGCATTGCCCTTGGCGTCGGTAAAGGCGCGGGTGGTCCCGTCCACCACAATGGTGATGTCGGGGCGTAGCTGGGCGCTGACGGAGGCGTCTGCGGCCTCAGCGTCCGGCGTGCCGGCGGTGGCCGTAGCGGTGCGGGGGCTGGAGAGGGTGATGGTCCGGGTGGCGCTGTCCCAGTTGACATTTTTGCCCATGAGCTCGCCGATGGCCCGCACAGGCAGGTAGTGGGTGCCGTCGTAGTAGATGGCGTGGACCTCCCTGCCGGAGGCGTCGTAGAAGGTGCGCTCCACGCCGTCCACCAGGATGGCGACGCTTGGGCGCACCTCCGCCGTCACCTGTTTGAGGGCGGCGCTCTCTATGGCTGCGGCGTTCACTGCCAGCAGACCCGTCAGCAGCAGCAGGCACAGGGCCAGAGCGGCCAGCCGTCTGCCTCTATGAGAGAAAAATTTGTTCATGACAGTACATCCTTTCTTAGTAGTATGGACAGTCGTATTATATCAGATTTTTCATTGATCTGCAAGTGGGAACTTGCGGCGGGGGACCCCCAATCCGCATCCCCCGCCGGAAAGTCCGCCTCCCCGCGCTGGCGTTGACAAAGGCTCCGGATAAGAGGTTTCCCACATTTACCCCCTTTTCAAGGGGCGGTTCTCTGCCCCAGCCGGCGGTGCGGCCGGTTTCCTTCTCCGGAAAATGTCCGTCCGGCTCAAATTTTTGCGCTCCATTCGCCTCCTCCCGCCCCTCAAAAGCACAGAAATGATTGACAGCCCGCAGCCTTTCCAGTATAATCAGACGTGACATCGCAGAAGGGAGTCCTTGGGAGTGAAACAATTTTTTGGGATGAGCCAGCGGGGCAATCTGGGGGAAGCCGTTCAGGGCCTCCAGCGCCCCCAGTTTATCATGCTGTTGTCCAATAACGCCCAGTTTGAGGACCATGTCCAGGAGCTGGAGAAGCGCTTTCCCGGCGTACCCAGCATCGGGTGCATCGGCATGAGCTATCAGACCGCGATCGTGGAGAACGGCGTGGCCGTGATCGCCTTTTCCGACGGCGTGGCCGCCGCGTCCAACGTGCTGGAGGAGGTGTCCTCCATGCCGGTCAAGTACATCCGCCGCATGGAGCAGGATATGCAGACCGTGGGCGGGGCCAGCCGGGACACCGTGTGCATCGACTTCTGCACCGGCAACGACGCCTGCGCCCTGACCACCATGAACAACGCCCTCCGGCAGCGGGGCATCTCTCTGGTGGGCGGCACCGGCGGCGAGGGCCGGGTGTCCGCCAACGGCCGCGTGTATCAGGATGCGGTGGCCTACGCTCTGGTCCGCAACCTGAACGGCCGGGTGAAGACCTACAAGGAAAACATCTACCACCAGATGGGGAACTACAGCTTCATCGCCTCGGACACGGACCGGGCCAACTACATACTGGGCTCCCTCAACGGCAAGCCCGCCAAGCAGGTCTACAAGAGCATCCTCCACGTGACGGATGAGGAGATCCTCACCCGGACCTTCCAGAACCCCTTTGGCAAGCTCAACGGGGACGACACCTGCATCATCTCTATCAAGGAGGTCCAGGGAAACGCCTTGGCCTGCTTCCGTCAGGTCAACGACTCCGACGTGCTCATCCTCCTGGAGCTGGGGGACTATCAGGCCATCACCCGGAACACCATCGCCCAGATCTGCCAGGAGTTCCCCCGCCGCTCCGCCATTTTCTCGGTCAACTGCCTGTTCCGCTACAAGCTGTTCTCCGAGCACAACTACATGCAGACCTATCTGCGGGAGATGGCGGCCCTGGGCTGCCACGCCGGCGTCGTGGGATACGGGGAGCACTATAATAACCGCTTTGTCAACCAGTCCATGACATGCGTGGTGTTTGAGTAAGGGAGGGATTGCCACTATGCTGTTTGCAGGAAAGAATCGGAAAAAGCCGGAGCAGGCCCGGGAGGAGAAGAGCCTCTATCCCTTCCTCCACGTGGCGGGCAGTCTGAAGGACTACCAGAAGGAGCTTGTGCAGAAGGAGGTGGCCTCCCTCTGGGAGCTGCGTCAGGTGGGCGCGTCCTTCTCCAGCGTGGTCCAAGAGGCGGACCAGTTCCAGACAAAGCTGCAAAACCTGGGGGAGTCCTTTGCCAACATCAACGAGACTGCGGAGCAGTTCGCCCAGGTCAAGGAGGAGGTCTCCCAAACTGTCAGCGAGGCCCAGGGTCAGATGGAGGAGCTGGGCCAGAGCTTCGCCCAGGTCCGCAGCTCCTATGAGGAGATGGCGGAGACCTTCGGCCAGCTCCAATCCGCCATTCAGGAGATTCAGCAGTGCATGGGCAAGATCGTCTCCATCGCGGACCAGACCAACATCCTGGCCATCAACGCCTCCATCGAGGCCGCCAGGGCCGGCGCCGCCGGACGGGGCTTCGCGGTGGTGGCCGAGCAGGTGAAGGCCCTGGCCAAGGAGATCAAGGTGCTGGCCAACGAGGTGGACACCGGCGTGTGCGACGTGGAGAACAGCGCCAGCCAGCTCAGCGGCAGCATCCAGGCCTCCCAGCAGACCCTGGGCCAGGAGGCGGCCATTGTCAGCCGCACCGACGAGAGCTTCCAGAAGATCACCTCCGCCGCCGAGGGGGCGGTGGCCGTGCAGTCGGAGATCTCCGGCGTGATCGGGGCGTCCCAGCAGGAGCTCCTGGTCATCCGCCAGTTCTTTGACCAGATCAAGGGCCAGTATCAGGAGGTGCTCAAGCACATCGACTCCGCCAGCCGTCTGGGCACCACCAAGAGCGCCATGTTTGAGGACATGGACAACATGATCGCCCAGATCCCGCCTATGGTGCGGGACCTGGAGAGCGGGCGGTAATCCCCCTTCCGCCCGGAAGCCGGGGCCGGCGGGGCAAAACCGAAATATTGACAAAAAATCCCCCTGCCTCTATAATAGGGGAAGAAGGGGGGTGTCACCGTGTATCAGATCACTCGCATCACGGACAAGGAGGGGGTCACCAAGGCCGGCGCGGAGGGCATGGGCTGCATCGGCGAGGCCAAGATGGAGGAGGGATGCGTCCTCTTCCACTGTCGTTACAATCAGCGGGGGGACCCCTGTGACCGCTTCATCCGCACCAGCCTGGTGAAGGAGTGGAAGAAGGACCCGGAGATCGGCCGGGTGGTGCTGGAGACCATGAACAGCATCTACTACATGAAGCAGGTCAAAACCGAATAACCGCGCAGGGCGCGCCCCATCCGGGGCGCGCCCTCTTTTTCTATTTTCCCACGCAGAACCGCTCAAAAATCCGGGCCGTCAGATCCTCCCGCAGGGTGCGGCCGGTGAGCTCCCCCAGGGCGTTTACGGCCCGCTCCGTATCCGAGAGCGCCGCGTCCGGCGTGAGCCCCTCCGCCAGGGCCTGCCGGGCGTCCGCCAGGGCCTGGGCCGCCCGGCCCGCCGCCGCCGCCTGCCGGGCGTTGGTGAGGATGTGCCCCGCCGGCGCCTCCCCAGCCGGGAACAGCTCCGCCACCGCCGCCTCCAGCGCCTCCAGTCCCGCGCCGCTCCTGGCGGACACCGGGATCACCCGCCCCAGCTCCGCCTCCAGCGCTTTGGCGTCCAGAGCCTGGGGCAGATCGCTCTTGTTGACCAGCGCCACCATCCGGTCCGCCTGCCGGGCGGCCTCCAGGGCGGCCCGGTCCTCCTCCGTCCAGGGCCGGGACCCGTCCAGCACCAGCAGAGCCAGGGCGGCCCCTGCCGCCGCCTGCCGGGACCGCTCCACGCCCAGCCGCTCCACCGCGTCGTGGGCGTCCCGTATGCCGGCGGTGTCAATCAGCCGCAGCAGGACGCCGCCCACCACCGCCTTCTCCTCCACCGTATCCCGGGTGGTTCCGGCCACGTCGGTGACAATGGCCCGCTCGCAGCCCAGCAGGGCGTTGAGCAGGGAGCTTTTACCCACATTGGGCCGGCCCAGGATAGCCGTGGGCGCACCCTGGCGGAGGATCTGGCCCCGGTCCGCCGTAGACAGCAGGGCCCGCAGGGCAGCCTCCGCCTCCGCCAGGGTGGACATGAGGTCCGCCCGGTCCAGGTCCTCGATGTCCTCGTCCGGGTAGTCCACCACGGCGTAGAACTGACTGGCCACGTCCAGCAGCCGCTCATAGATAGGCTCCACCCTCCCCCGGAGGGCGCCTCCCAGCTGCTCCACCGCGTTGTGGGCGGCCTGGGCGGTCTCCGCCTCGATGAGATCAATCACCGCCTCCGCCTGGGTCAGGTCCATGCAGCCGTTCAGAAAGGCCCGCTTGGTGAACTCCCCCCGGCCCGCCTGCCGTGCTCCGGCGGCAAAGAGGGAGCGCAGCCCCTGGTCCAGCACCACCGGGGAGCCGTGGCAGTGGAGCTCCGCGCAGTCCTCGCCGGTGTAGCTGCGGGGTCCGGGGAAGCGGACCGCCAGGGCCTGGTCAATGGTCCGGCCCTCCCGGTCCAGAAGGGAACCCAGGACCATCTCCCGGGGGATCTGCGCTGAGAAGGGCCGTCCGTTCAGGGGGCGGAACACCCGGTCACAGACGGAGAAGCAGTCATCCCCGGAGACGCGGAGAATGCCCACGGCGGAGAGGGTGTGGCCGGTGGAGATTGCGGCGATAGTTTCCATAGGCGGGGGCTCCTTTTTGTTGTTGGTAATCATTGATGTGGGGCGTCTGGTCAGGAGAACCAGTAGTACACCCGCTCCGCCGTCTCCCGGCGCTTCTCCCCGCCGCAGGCCTCCGCCACCCGGCGGGAGGCGGTGTTGTCCGGTTGGACCGTCACCAGAAGCTCCTCTGTGATGCCCATGCGGCGGGCCTCCTCCAGCAGGAGGCGCAGCAGGGCCTTGCCGCAGCCCCGGCCCTGCTGGTCCGCCGCCACGGCGTAGCCGATGTGGCCGCCCCGTTCCCGGAGGGCGTCGGTGAGCCGGTGGCGGATGTTGCCCTGACCTACGGGCACGCCGTCCTCCATGAGCCAGAAGGTGGAGGAGGGGACCATCCAGTCCTCCAGCCCGACGCCCCGCGCCATGTCCGCCTTCTTCACCAGCCAGGCGGGAAACTGGCTGTAATCCATGGTGTAGGCGGAGTTTTCAAAGCCGTGTTCCGGCGGGATGCGCTGAAGCATGTCGTAGATCTCCCGGCCGTCGGCGGGGGAGAGGGGTTGTAAATAGAACATAGTGCACCTCCATTTAGATAGCTCATTGCGGAGATTCTTCTATCTTTCCGGATATGGCAAGCCCTTGGGCAGTCCCAAGATGTAATCTGCAGAAACATGATAAAACTCGCAGAGGCGGATAATATCGATGATATCGTACCTGCTTCTGCGCTGCTCATATTTTGAGACAGCGGATTGCTTGCAGCCGAGAATCGCCGCGATGGTTTCCTGTTTAATTTCCCGATCTTCCCGCAGGGCGGTTAACCGATCAACATAGTCCATTTTTGTCACCTCAAAAAATATAATAGAGATTCCAAAATGGACTATTTACAAATAGTCTGAATTAGACTGTGATGGATTACGAGGTGATACGGATGGGTGTGTCAGGAATAAAGCGAAAGAAGATTTCATTAGCGGTACCAGCAGCAACCTACCAACAGCTGCAAAGACTTGCCCTTGAAAGCGGGAGAACTGTGCCAGGATATGTTCGATATTTAATCCACAAAAATCTGATAAGCCTGGGGTTGCCGGTTTATCTGAATATGTCAGCAGACATATCTCTGGATCCATCGGATACAAAGCTGAAAAACTGATTTTTCTATGGATAGAATCTTCTTGACAATTCAGCTCCATGTAAGGTATACTATAACCACAGTGGGGCGTTGCCGCGAGGCGAGTTCGCTCCTAATGGGTTAAGCGAAATACTTCGTTAACCGCTCGGGTGCTAGCCGGGCGGTTAACACGCTTTTGGCGCAAAGATCAGCGCCAGAAGCAGCACCAGGAACCAAGAAATGATGGTCCGCAGGAGATGCTTGAGACGGCCTTTGTCCATCTGCCTTCACCCCCTTTCATAAGGGAGTGAGCTAACGCGCCCGTGCCGCAGCAACGCCCTCGGAATTCTCTGCTTATGTAAGCGTGAATCCCGATCCCAGGGGCTTGCTTGTGGGGACAGGCTTATTTTACACGATCCCCCTTCATCTGTCAAATCATCTCAATAAAATTGGCGCAAAATCCATTTCCCGTGGATTTTGCGCCAATTGTTTCTTTATCAGGGGACAAAAGCTTTCTTTCGTCTTACTTGATGGCCTCGCCCCTCGTCGATCCGCTCTCTATTTTTTCTTCAGCAGCTCGCTCAGCAGCTCCAGCAGCTTCTTGATATTGATGGGCTTGGCAATGTGTCCGTTCATGCCCGCCTGGAGAGCGTCCTGCTTATCCTCTTCAAAGGCGTTGGCCGTCATGGCCAGGATGGGGATCCCCGCGATGCGGGGCTCATCCATCTGCCGGATGAGCCTTGTGGCCTCGTAACCGTTCATCACCGGCATCTGCACGTCCATGAGCACCAGCTGGTAGTAGTCCGGCTCGGATCGGCGCAGGATGTCCACCGCCACCTGTCCGTTCTCCGCCGTGTCCACGCTCAGGCCGGCCTCCTCCAGGATGGCCACGGCGATCTCCTGGTTCAGTTCGTTGTCCTCCACCAGCAGAATGCGCCCCGTGTTGGCCAGGACCGGCTCCCCGCTCCCCTCCTCGTCCGCCTCCTCCCGGTTGACCACCGAGAGCAGACAGGTGCGCAGCTCGGACAGGAACAGGGGCTTGCTGCAAAAGGCGGTGATGCCCGCGTCCCGGGCCTCCTCCTCAATGTCTGACCAGTCATAGGCGGTGAGGACGATGATCGGCACCTGGTCTCCGGTCTCCTTGCGGACGCGCCGGGCAACCTCAATGCCGTTCATGTCCGGCAGCAGCCAGTCGATGACGTACACGCTGTAGTTGTCGCCCCGGTTCACCGCCTGACGGGTGCGCAGCACGGCCTCCTTGCCGGACAAGGTCCACTCCGCCCGCAGGCCGATCTGCTGGAGCATGGAGGTGACGCTGTCGCAGGTGTTGAAATCATCGTCCACCACCAGGGCCCGGCAGTTGCGCAGCTCGGGGATCAGCGGGGACTCCTTCTGCCCCGTGCTCAGGCGGAAGCTGATGCTGACGACGAACTCGGTCCCCACCCCCTGCCGGCTCTTGACGTCGATGGTGCCGTTCATCATCTCCACGATGTTTTTAGTGATGGCCATGCCCAGGCCCGTGCCCTGGATGCCGCTGGTGGTGGAGTTGCGCTCCCGCTCAAAGGGCTCGAAGATGTGGGAGACAAACTCCTCGCTCATGCCGATGCCCGTGTCCTTGATGCGGAACTCGTAGCTGGCATGTCCCGCCGGCGCTCCGGACTTCTCCCGGACCCGGACGCTGACCACGCCGCCCGCAGGGGTATACTTGATGGCGTTGCTCAGCAGGTTGAGGAGAATCTGGTTCAGGCGCAGGCGGTCGCAGAAGATATCCTCGTTCACCACGTCCATGGCGTCCATGTACAGCTCCATCTGCTTGGCGTGGATGTCCGCCTGGACGATGTTGCGCAGGCCGTGGAGGATATCCGGCAGGGAGGCGGGCTTCTCCTCCAGGGCGATCTTGCCGCTCTCGATGCGGCTCATGTCCAGCACATCGTTGATGAGGCTGAGCAGGTGGTTGCTGGAGGTCATGATCTTCTTCAGATAGCCCTCCACCTGTTCCCGCTGCTCCAGGTGGGTGCTGGCCAGGGCGGTGAAGCCGATGATGGCGTTCATGGGGGTGCGGATATCGTGGGACATGTTGGAGAGGAACACGCTCTTGGCCTTGCTGGCCCGGTTGGCCTGGGCCAGCGCGTCCTCCAGGAGCATCTTCTTCTCCATCTCCTTGCGGGTCTCGTCGTCCACGTTCCGGAAGCCCAGCACCACGCCGTGGTAATTTTCCCAGGACCCGGCCCGCACCGCTTTCATCTGAAAGAAACGGATCTTCTCGCCGCACACGGTGCGGTAGTTGAGGTAGGAGATGTCGCTGTTCGCCAGCTCCTCCAGCAGAACCTGCCGGGACATGGCCCGGCGCAGACTCTCCCGGTCCTCCTCATAGACGCAGCGGTCTATGTAGCGGCCCAGGCTTTCCTCCATGTTCAGCTGCGCGTCTATGAAAATGTTGTCCAGCACGTCGTAGCGGCAGTTGTGGATCCGCAGGGGGCTGCCGACGCCGGTGTCCAGATCAAAGAAGCACACCAGATTGTAGTCCACGCTCAGCGCCTGCACCAGCTCCATCTGGCGGCGCTCCTCGTCCATGCGCTTCTGCTGCTCCTGGAGCTTCTGCGCCGTGATGTCCAGGAGGAAGCGCTGGTAAAACAGCTCGCCCTGCTCCGCCATCAGCTTGATATTGCCCATCACATGGAGAATATCGCCGCTCTGATGGCGCACCCGGTACTCGATGCTGGCGCTGTCGCCCACTTTTTTCAGCGCCTGGATACAGGCGCGCAGCCGGTCCCTGTCCTCCTCCAGCACCGTGGAGGCCACGGTGTCGAACCCGGCCGCCAGCATCTCCTCCTGGGAGGCGTAGCCCAGTATGCGCAGCGCGGCCCGGTTGACGCTGATGATATGCTCGCCGTCCAGGGAGTGGCACATGATGCCGCAGTCCATGGTGGTGAAGAGGGCCTCCAGCTCATGGTTCTTCCGGGTGATCTCCTCCTCATAGGCCCGCTCCTGGGTCACATCGATGGCCACGCCCACGGTGCCCATGACGGAGCCGTCCAGATCATACAGGGGGGACTTGTAGGTGGTCAGCATCCGCATGTCCTCCCCTGACTTCACCTTCTCCTCGGACACGCAGGTCTCCCGCTTCTCCATGACGATCCGCTCCGACTCGATGCAGGCGGGGTCGTCCTGCTCCACGTCCCATATGTAGGCGTGGCCCCGGCCCTCCACCTGGACCTTGGTCTTGTTCACCGTCCGGCAGAAGCTGTCGTTCACCTTCTCGTGGATCCCGTCCTTGGTCTTGTACCAGATCAGGTTGGGGACGCTGTTGATGGTGGCCTCCAGGAAGTGGCTGGCCTGCCAGAGGTCCTTGCTGCGCTTCCAGTCCTCCTGCCAGCGCAGGAAGCGAAAGCGCAGCTCCGCCTCCTCCAGGGGCAGAGTCCACACATCGTGCACAGGGGACAGGTCCAGGTCCGCCATCCCCTCCTTGTCCGCCAGGAGGATCAGCTGCGCCTCCGGCCCCTTCTCCCGGGCCAGCCTGTCCACCGCCGCCCCGTCCAGGCTCTCCATGTCGGCCAGGATCACGTCCGCCCGGGCGGTCAGGGCATCCTGGGGCTCCTCGCTGGCCTGGAATGTGTGGGTGAAGCCCTCCAGGGGCTCCGCCTGCCGGAGGAGCTCCAGCAGGCGGAGCTGGCGTCCGATGTAATAAAAACGTGTATGGCAGTGGTACATGTCTGTTCCTCCCCTATCGGCTATCCTCCTTATTGTAATGGGGAAACGGCCCCCTGTCAACCTGTCTGCGTATTTTTGGCGTTTTGCGCAGAGGACCGTCTCCCTGTCCGGGGATAAAATCTTAGGATTTGTTTAAGCCGCCATTTATCCAGGAAAATACGCTTGTTTTACCCGGGGGGATTTGCTATAATCAGGGTACATTCGGCCTGGACAGCGAAACAGGCGGCTTTTTCGAAAGGGAGCGCTATGAAAATACTGATTACAACGGATTGGTACGCGCCTGTCATCAACGGCGTGGTGACGTCTGTGCTGCTCCTGCAGCGGGAGTTGGAGGAGCAGGGACACGAGGTGCGGGTGGTCACCCTGTCCAACAGTCTGCATACGTATAAGACGGACGGCGTTTACTATATGGGCTCTGTCAGCGCCAACCGGATCTACCCCGGGGCCCGCCTGCGGGTTAACCGGAACCGAAGCCTTCTTCAGGAGCTGCTGGCGTGGCGTCCGGACGTGATCCACTCCCAGTGCGAGTTCAGCTCCTTCCGGGTGGCCTACGCCATCTCCAGCCGCCTGGGGGTGCCCATTGTACACACCTACCACACGGTGTATGAGGACTACACCCACTACTTCTCCCCCAGCGTGCGGGTGGGCAAATACGTGGTCTCCGCCTTCTCCCGGTGGATTTGCAGCCGGGCGGCCTGCATCGTGGCCCCCAGCCGGAAGGTGGAGAGGCTTCTGCGGGACTACGGCGTGGCCTGCCGCATCGAGGTGATCCCCACAGGGGTGGATCTGAGCTTTTACCGCCGGGAGAGCCAGCCGGGCCGGCTGGAGGCCCTGCGCCGCCAGTGGGGCATCCCGGAGGACAAGACGGTGCTGCTCTACTTAGGCCGCATGGCCAAGGAGAAGAATCTGGCGCAGCTTATGGACCAGATCCACGCCGCCCGGCGGCAGGACGCAGTGCTGCTGCTGGTGGGAGACGGGCCGGACCGGGAGGCCGCCCTGGACCACGCCCGGGAGCTTGGCCTGGAGGTGATCTACACGGGCATGGTGCCCCACAGCGACGTACTGGACTACTACCGCCTGGGGGACCTGTTCGTCACCGCCTCCACCAGCGAGACCCAGGGCCTGACCTACTTCGAGGCCCTGGCGGCGGGGATCCCGGTGCTGTGCCGCCGGGACGAGTGCGTGGACGGCGTGGTGGAGGACGGCGTCAACGGCTGGCAGTACGCCAGCGCCGGGGACTTCTCCCGCTGTCTGTCGGCGTTCTGCGACGACCCGGATCTGCGCCGCCGGATGGCCCAAAACGCCTGGGAGTCTGCGGAGAGGTTCTCCGCCGGGGCCTTCGGCAGATCGGTGGAGGCGCTGTACCTCTCCGTCCAGGGCCACCCCCTGCCCCTGGCCAGGTAGGCAAAATTTTTCTGCTTTTCCAAAGGATGCCTCTTGACAGCGGCGGAAAACTGCACTATAATACAACCTGCGCAGGGATGCGCGACAATTTCATATCCCTTATCAAGAGTGGCGGAGGGAACGGCCCGATGAAGCCACGGCAACCTGCTTTCGGGCAAGGTGCCAATTCCGGCGGTCAGCGCAAGATGAGGAAATTTTACCTTACAAGCACACCGTCCGGTGTGCTTTTCTCGTTTTGCGGCAACATCACTACGTGCAACTGTTAAGAAAGAGAGGAATCAACTATGGCAAACCGTATTTTCACCTCCGAGTCTGTCACCGAGGGACATCCCGACAAGGTGTGCGACCAGATCTCCGACGCCGTCCTGGACGCCATCCTGGCCCAGGACCCCACAGGCCGGGTGGCCTGCGAGACCGTGACCACCACCGGCATGGTGGCGGTTATGGGCGAGATCTCCACCAAGTGCTACGTGGACATCCCCCACATCGTCCGCCGCACAGTGGACAAGATCGGCTACAATGACCCCGCCTACGGCTTCGACGCCCGCAGCTGCGCCGTGCTCACCACCATTGACGAGCAGAGCGGCGATATCGCCATGGGCGTGGACGGGGAGAACGACGAGACCATCGGCGCCGGCGACCAGGGCATGATGTTCGGCTACGCCTGCGACGAGACCGAGGAGCTGATGCCCGCCCCCATCTCCCTGGCCCACAGCCTCTGCCGCCGTCTGGCCGCAGTGCGCAAGAGCGGGGAGCTGAATTGGCTCCGGCCCGACGGCAAGAGTCAGGTCACGGTGGAGTATGACGGCGAGGGCAAGGTCCTGCGCTGCCCGGCCATCGTGGTCTCCACCCAGCACAGCCCCGACGTCTCCATTGAGCAGCTCCGGGAGGCCATTGTGGAGACGGTGGTGAAGCCCGTCATCCCCGCCAAGTACATCGACAGCGAGACCCGCTTCTTCATCAATCCCACCGGCCGCTTTGTCATCGGCGGTCCCGTGGGCGACAGCGGTCTCACCGGCCGGAAGATCATCGTGGACACCTACGGCGGCTCCGCCAGCCACGGCGGCGGCTGCTTCTCCGGCAAGGACCCCACCAAGGTGGACCGCTCCGCAGCCTACATGGCCCGCTACGTGGCCAAGAACATCGTGGCCGCCGGTCTGGCCCGGCGCTGCCACATCGAGCTGGCCTATGCCATCGGCGTCAGCGAGCCGGTGAGCGTGCTGGTGGACACCCAGGGCACCGGCTCGGTGTCGGACGAGCGGCTCAGCGGGATCGTCCGTGAGCTCTTTGACCTGCGCCCGGGCAAGATCATCACCCAGCTGAACCTGCGCCGCCCCATCTACGAGCAGACCGCCGCCTACGGCCACTTCGGCCGCAGGGACATTGATCTGCCCTGGGAGCATCTGAACATGGTGGAGGCCCTGAAGGACCGGGCCCGCTGAGAATTTCCCCCGATAACGACCGTGCGGACAGCAGCCGAGAGGCTGCTGTCCGCATTTTCAGTCTGTTTTACGCCACAATCCGCCGGCTGATGCCCATGGCAAAGGCCCCGGGGCCGGTGTGGCTGCCGATGCTCAGGGAGAGGGGATCGTACTGGATCTCCTCCCCGGGAAAGGCCTGGGCGGCCATGTCCTGCCACGCCTGGGCCTCCTCCCGGCTCTCAAAGCTGCCGGCGGCGTCCACCCGGATGTCCAGGCCCCGCTGCCGGTACTCGTCCACGCTCCTGCGCATGGACTCCAGCAGCAGCGTCTTGCACCGCTTGATCCCCCGGACCTTGGCAAAGGTGTCCAGCTTCTCCCCCCGGATGGCCAGCAGGGGCTTGATGTTCAGCACCGAGCCCATGGCCGCCACCGCCGGGGTGATCCGGCCGCCCCGCTTGAGGTACTCCAGGGTGTCCACGCCGATGTAGATCAGGGAGTCGCCCCCGGCCTCCTCCAGCCGGGCCTTGATCTCCCGGGCCGCCAGCCCCGCCCGGGCCAGAACCGCCGCGTCCCGGACCGCGTTCTTCTGGGGCACGGAGATCTGGTGGTTGTCCGCCACCTGCACCCGGCCGCCATAGCCCTCCGCCAGGATCAGCGCCGTCTGGCAGGAGCCGCTCAGGCCGCTGGACATGGGGATGTAGACCAGCTCGTCCCACCCCTCCGCCAGCAGGCTGTCCCAGACGCCGGTGAGATCCTCCGGCGCGGGCTGGGAGGTGGAGACGCTCCGCCCCTCCCGCAGGTACTGATAGAACTGCTCCGGGCTCAGATTCACGCCCTCATAGTAGATCTCGTTGTCAATGATGATCGGCATGGGAACCACCCGCACGCCCCACTGGGCAGCCTGCTCCTGGGTGATGCCGCTGTTGCTGTCGGTGACAATCGCCGTTTTCACGCCAACTCCTCCTTCCCGGCGGCTGTGCCGCTCCTGTGTACGCAGTACTGCACAGTTTACCTCTTTTCGCCCGGGAACGCAAGAGGGGGGCGGGAAAAAATTCGTTTTTGAACTAAAATCTGTGGAGGAGCGGCCCGCATGATCTATCCGGCGCCGGGTGAAGGCGCAGAAGGGGCGCTGCCGCGTCAGGGGCTATCCCCGGAGCCAAATCAGGCCATCCGCCGCGCCGGCGGCCAGCAGAATGCCAATGCCGATGAGCAGGGCGGCGTACTTGCGATGCATCGCCCGAAAAAGCTTTTTGGACACGTCCGGCCCATGGGGCTGGCCGGGCTTTTCCTGGGGGCGGAGGCGAAAGGCGTCCTCGGGCAGGCGCTCCCCTCTCAAAAAGAGGCCCGCAGAAAACAGCAGCACAAAACCGCCTGCCAGCATGAGCCCTGACCTCGCTGCGGTCAGACCTGCGCTGACGCCTCCTCCTGTCAAGGCCCCTATCACAAAGAGCGCAGCGCCGGCAGCCACACCTGCGCCGCACCCCAGGACCAGGGCCAGGACCCCGTCCCGCAGAATATTCCGTATCCGCTCCATGGCGGCTACACCAGGTGGCAGGCCACGAAGTGGCCCGGTTCCATCTCCCGCAGAGCAGGAGCCTCCTGGCGGCAACGCTCACAGGCCCGGCCGCAGCGGCCGGCGAACCGGCATCCGGGCGGCGGGGCCACCGGACTGGGAATATCCCCCTCCAGCTGGATCCGCCTGCGGTCCCGCTCCACCTGCGGATCCGGAATGGGGATGGCGGAGAGCAGCGCCTGGGTATAGGGGTGCAGCGGATGCTCATAGAGCTGCTCGGCTGCCGTCAGCTCCACCATCGTGCCCAGATACATGACCGCGATCCTGTCGGAGATGTGCTTGACCATCGCCAGGTCGTGGGCGATAAACAGGTAGGTCAGCCCCCGCTCCTTCTGGAGCGTCACCAGCAGGTTCACGATCTGGGCCTGGATGGACACATCCAGCGCGGAGATGGGCTCGTCACACATGATGAAATCCGGGTTGACCGCCAGAGCGCGGGCAATGCCAATGCGCTGGCGCTGGCCGCCGGAGAACTCGTGGGCAAAGCGGTTGGCGTGCTCCTTGTTCAGCCCCACCATGTTCAGCAGGTCGTAGACCCGCTCCGTCCGCTCCTCCCGGCTTTTCGCCAGGCCGTGGATGTCGATGCCCTCGGCGATGATATCCGCCACAGTCATGCGGGGATTCAGGGAGGCGTAGGGGTCCTGGAAGATGATCTGGGCCCGGCGGGTAAACTCCTGCTTTGCCGCGCCGCGCAGTGCATGAACATCCCTGCCGTCAAAGAGAACCTGCCCGCCGGTCCTGGGATAGAGCCCCATGGCCGTGCGGCCGCAGGTGGTCTTGCCGCAGCCGGACTCCCCCACCATGCCCAGGGTCTCCCCCCTGTAGATGGTAAAGGACACGTCGTCTACCGCTTTGACCTCAGCGCCCTTGGCGGCGGGAAAATACTTTTTCAGATGGCTGACCTCCAGCAGAGGCTGCTTTTCTGTCACGGCTGCTCCGCCTCCTTTTCGGTGATGTCGGGCATGTCGACCCCCGGCGCGCGGGGATCGTGGAGCCAGCAGCTGGCCTGGTGCCCGCTGCCGAAGTCCGCGCAGGGCGGAGCCTCCTCCTTGCAGATGGGCATACAGTATTTGCACCGGGTGCAGAAGGGACAGCCCGCCGGCGGCGCCAGCAGATCCGGCGGCGTCCCCTCAATGGTGGCCAGCTCCTGCTTGTTTTTCAGATCCAGACGGGGGACCGCCCGCAGCAGGGACCAGGTATAGGGATGCCGGGGCTGATAGAAGATGTCCTCCGCCCTCCCCCTCTCAACGATCAGGCCTGAGTACATCACGGCGATCCGCTGGGCAATGCCGGCCACCACCCCCAGATCGTGGGTAATGAGGACGATGGCCGCCCCGGTCTCCGCCTGAAGCCGCTTCATAAGGTCAATGATCTGGGCCTGGATGGTCACGTCCAGGGCGGTGGTGGGCTCGTCCGCGATCAGCAGCCTGGGATCGCAGGCCAGGGCGGTGGCGATCATGGCCCGCTGGCGCATACCGCCGGAGAACTGGTGGGGATACTCCTGGGCCCGGATCTCCGGGTTGGGAATGCCCACCCGGCGCAGCAGCTCCACCGCCTTCGCAGCGGCCTCCGCCTTGCCGGCCCTGCCGTGGACGCGGAGCACCTCGGCGATCTGCTTCCCCACCTTCATGGTGGGGTCCAGACTGGTCAGCGCGTCCTGAAAGATCATGGCGCACTTTTCGCCCCGGTAGGCCCGCAGCTCCTTGGGCGTCATGTCCAGGATATTGACGCCGTCAAAGAGGATCTGTGACCCCTTCTTGATCTGTCCGGGGTCCATGATGAGCCCCATGATGGATTTGGCAGTCACGCTCTTGCCGCAGCCGGACTCCCCCACAATGGCCAGCGTCTCGCCGGCATCCACTTCAAAGGAGACGCCCCGCACGGACTGCACCTCGCCCGCATAGGTATCGTAGGATACCCGAAGGTCTTTCACTTGCAGCAATGTCTCTCCCATGTCTCCCCCTACTTTCTCAATTTGGGATCCAGCGCATCCCGCAGGCCGTCGCCCAGGAGGTTAAACGCCAGGACGATGAGCACCAGCGCCCCCGCAGGGAAGATCAGCTGCAGGGGGTAGAACTCCATGGCGGCCTGTCCCAGAGAGATCAGAACGCCCAGGGAGGTGTCCGGGGGCTGCAGGCCGATGCCCAGAAAGCCCAGCGTGGACTCCTGGAAAATATAGTTGGGGATGGACGTGGCAATATTCAGGATCAGGATGCCGATGGTGTTGGGAAGCAGGTGCTTCATAATCACCCGGCGGGCGGGCGCGCCAAGGGCCTGGGCGGCCATGACATATTCCGCGCTCTTCAGCTGCAGGATCACGCCTCGCATGGCCCGGGCCGTGTTGCACCAGGAGGTGACGCACAGCGCCACCAGCAGACTGGGAACGCTGTTCCCCAGCACGAGCATGACGATGATGACCACCAGCAGATAGGGCAGACTCATCAGCACCTCAATCACCCGCATCATGACGCTGTCCACCCAGCCCCCGAAGTAAGCCATAATGCCGCCGTAGGCACAGCCCACCACCACCTGCACCAGGGTGCACACCAGGGCGATGAGCAGGGAGATCCGGGCTCCGATGCACACCCGGGCAAACAGGTCCCGGCCCAGCATATCCGTACCGAACCAGTGCTGGGCGCTGGGAGGGAGATTTTTCATGGTGGGCTCCATGGCGGCGAAGTCCTGACCGCACAGCGCGGGCCCCAGCAGGGCCAGCAGCGCCATCAGCGCCAGCACCGCCATGGAGATCATGGCAATGGGGTTCTTCTTCAGCCGCCGCCAGGCGTCCTGACCATAGGTGATGGTGGGACGGGCAATGGCCTCCTTGTCGGCATCCTTGCAGCCGATGATGACAAAGCGCTTGTCAATTGCTTGTTCCATACGCACCTCTACGCCTTTCCACCCACGCGAATGCGGGGATCCACCAGGGTGTACAGGATATCTACCAGAAATACCACCAACACGTAGACAGCGGCCATCAGCACCGTCTGGCCCAATACAATGGAGAGATCTCTGGTCTGGACCGCCTCAATGAAGTAGCGGCCAAAGCCGGGGATGGCATATACCTTTTCAATAAAGAAAGAGCCGGTCAGGGCAAAGGCCACGCTCATGGGCAGGACGGTGATAATGGGGATAAAGGAATTTCGCAGAATGTGGCGGCGCACCACCTGCCCCTCGCTGAGGCCCTTTGCCCGGGCGGCCAGCACATAGTCCTGGTTGATGACATCCAGCATGGAGGTCTTCAGCAGGCGGGAGTAGGTGGCAATATAGCTGAAGCAGCCGCTCAGCGTGGGAAGGACCGTGTAGGACCAGCCGCCCAGCCAGAGCTCCTTTCCCTTGGGCCAGCCGATGATGGGAAACAGGCCCAGCTCGCCGGCCACATACTTTTGCAGCAGCAGCCCAAAGACCAGGGTGGGAACGGATATCATCAGCACAGAGAAGAACACGATGGCGTGGTCCAGCCACGTGCCCTTGCACATCGCCGCCAGAACGCCCAGGAGCAGACCCGCCCCCACGCCCAGCAGGATCGTCTGAAGGCCCAGCCGGGCGGAGGGGGCCAGGGTCTCCGACAGAAGCCGCTGAATATCGTAGCCCGGCATACGCACGGACTCCCCGAAATCGCCCTGGAGCATGCCCCGCATGGTGATGACGTAGCGCTCCAGCACAGGCTTGTCCAGTCCGTACTTGTGGTACATGTTCTGGCGGATATTCTCCGGGAGCTTATCTGCGCGGTCCGCCAGGGGATCGCCCGGAACAGCGGCCAGGAGGAAAAATGTCGCCGACGCGATGATGAACAGGGTGAATACCATTTCAGCAAAGCGGCGGATTGTATATTTCAGCACAGATCATCCCTCGTTTCTACTGAAAGGGGGTCAAACCGCATACACGATTTGACCCCTCTTGGATATGCCTCGAACGCTTACTCCACAACGTATGCGCGGGAGAACTCGAAGTTGGGGCCGATGAAGGGGAAGGTCATGCCCTTGACGTTGTTCTTTACGCACATCATGGTGTCGCTGTACATATAGGGAACCACGGCCACCTCGTCCACGCAGGCCCACTGCTCCATCTCCGCGTAGATCTTCTCGCGCTCCGCAGTATCGGGCTCCGCGTTCAGGCGGTCAATGAACTTGTCAAACTCCTTGCCCAGCTCCGCGCTCCAGCCGGAGTAACGGATGGCGGTGCCGTGGCTGCTCCACATCTCCAGGAAGGCAATGGGGTCGTTGTAGTCGCCGTTCCAGCCGGCCTGCAGAATATCGTAGCGGCCGGCATCCCGCTCCTCCCGCAGAAGGGCGCTGTCACCCAGCACGTTGACGTTGACGGTGATGCCGAAGGTGGTCTCCCACAGGTTCTTCCAGTACTCCTGCTGCTGGCGCTTGATGGCGGTGTCGCCGGTGCAGATATAGGTCAGGGTAACCTCAGAGAGCTCCCGGGAGTCCCCCAGCTCCGCCATGCCCTCCTTGAAGAGCGCCTGAAGCTTGGCCTGATCCAGGTTGTACTCCTCAAACACGTCCAGAAGGGGCTCCTTCACGTTGTCGCGGTAGTTGCGCTCTCCGTTATAGACGCCGAAGGGGACAAAGCCGTACCCGGGGTAGTAGCGGTCAAAAATCACCTGGGTGAACTCCTCCCGGTTGATGGCCAGGGACAGAGCAAGGCGGATCTTGCGGCTCTCCATCAGGCCGGACAGGGAGTTGTTGGTGCGATTGAAGGTGAAGTAGCTGACGCCGGGGAAGTAGCCGTGGATATACTCATAGTCGTCGCCGGCCAGACCGTCCCGGTAGGGCTGCACATAGTCGCCGGTGGGGACAATGGCCGCCAGCTCGCCGTTTTTGAACATCGTATTCTGGGTGGACACCTCGTCAATGCTGATGAGGGTCACCTGGGTCAGATGGACGTTCTCAGCATCCCAGTAGGTTTCGTTCCTGGTGAGGACCAGGCTGTTGTCCTTGACAAACTCGCTGACCACAAAGGGGCCGCACCAGACGTGTGTGGTAAAGTCGCTGTCGTAGAGCTCGCCGGCGGCCTCAATGACGTCCAGACGCACGGGGCCCATGAAGGTGGTGCCGATCTTGGAGATAAAGTGGGGCGCCGGATTGGCCAGGGTGACCTCCAGGGTAGTGTCGTCCAGCGCCTTGACGGCCATGGCCTCCATAGCGGCCGTGATGTCCGCGTCCGTGGCGCTCTCCGCGTCCATGGTGTAGAGCTCTGTGCCGCCGACGATATCGCCCACAAAGAAGGAGAAGTCAAAGGCGTTGCGGGGATCTCCCAGGCGGCGGAAGGAGTCCACAAAGTGCTGCGCAGTCACCTGCACGCCATCGCTCCAGTAGTACTCCCGCAGGTGGAAGGTATAGGTGAGGCCGTCCTCGGACACGTCCCAGCTCTCCGCGCCCGCAGGGGCCATTACCTGGTTGCCCTCCTCGTCGGTGGTGGCCCGGACCAGGCCCTCCAGGACCTGGGACTGAACCTGGATCTCCGATGCGGCGTAGTTGGCGTTGTTATCAAAGGAGTGCATATCTTTTGCCACCCAGTGGAACTGGAGGGTCTGCTCGGCGGCCAGCTTCTCCCCCTGGGGGGTCTGGGCGTCGGCGGCAGGCTCCTTCCCTCCGTCTCCGTCAGAGGGATCCGCAGGCGTATCACCGCCGCCCCCGCAGCCGGAGAGGAGCGAGAGACCCATCAAAGCCGTCAGTAAAAACGCCAGTATTCGCTTCTTCATGAAAGTTTTCCTCCTTTTGCTGTCCATGTATCTGGTAATATTCCAAAAGCAGCGTCTCGCCGCTTGAGGCCCCGCGCCGGCTCTTAGAGGCAGAAGTCCTTGTCGTCGTCCCGCTGGCACTCGTGGCGGATCAGCTCCAGCGCCGTGCTCAGATCCCGGGCCAGCATCGCGTCGATCAGCTGAAGGTGGTAGCCGTGGGGCTCCTCCTGGAACTGCTGAAAGAGCGTCACGCTGGGGACGCGGATAATCCTGTCAAACACGTTCTGCACGCTGCTGATGAGATACTCGTTCTTTGTCAGCCGCGCCATGGTCATGTGGAAATCGTAGTTGATCCCCGCCAGATCCCGGTAGGAGATGTCCGCAGCGGTACAGTACTCCCGGAGGGAGGCGATTTCGTCGTCTCCGCACCGCTCAATGATCCACTGGACCACCCCCTTCTCCAGGGTATAGCGGAGATAGATCAGCTTGTAGTACTCCTCGTCCGTCACCTCCCGGATCAGATACCCTACACGGGGAATCTTTTTCAGGTAGCCGTCCTGGACCAGCATGGCCAGGGCCTCCCGGACAGGGGTCTTGCTCACGCTGTACTGCTCTGCCAGGTCCTTTTCATTGAGCAGCTCATCGGTGCGCAGGCGGAGCTTGACCACATCGTCCCGAATTTTTTCGTAGACCTCCATTGTTTTCGATGGCATGGCGTCTCCTCCTCTCTATCGCGTCTGCGCCAGCCAGAGGCTGGCCGTCTGAAGCAGGGCATCAATATCCTCCTGCGCCGTAAAGGGGGCCACAGAAATTCGGACATATCCCTCCCTGCCGGGACTAAAAAATACGCCGTGGGCCAGAAAGAAGTCCACCATCTCCCGGTTCCGGTCTGTGCGCACCAGCATACTGTGGCACCGCCGCGCCGGCTCCAGGGGGGTGTCCACCTCATACCCCAGCTCCGTCAGGCCGCAGTGGACCCGCTCATAGCACTCGGAGACATGCCGCTCCACCCGCTCCATGCCGATCTCCATCAGCCGCTCCAGCCCGGCGCTGAGCCCGTAGATGCTCTGGAAGGGAATGGTGCCGCTCTCCAGCTTGCGGGCGTCCAGGGGGTCTGGACAGAGGACCTCCATGCGCTCCCGATCCAGCAGCAGCGCGGGGCTGTCGCCGGCAAAGACGGGCCGGATTTTCCCCAGCAGTTCATCCGCGCAGTAGAGAAATCCCACGCCCTCCGTGGCCAGAAGCCCCTTGTAGCAGGAGGCCGCCATGGCGTCCACGCCCAGCGCGCGCACATCTACCCGCTGGAAGCCCAGGGCCTGAATGCCGTCCGTCACCAGATAGATGCCGCGGCTGCGGCAGACCTCTGCCAGCGCCCTCAAATCCAGCTTCCAGCCGCTGCGGGACTGCACGTAGCTGGCCGCGATGATGCGGGTGCGCTCATCCGCCTGGGAGAGAAGGTCCTGCTCCGTCAAGGCGATGCCGTCCCGGGAGCGGGCCACCCGGACCTCGATG
The DNA here is from genome assembly GCA_947365965.1 of uncultured Clostridia bacterium. GTDB lineage: Bacteria > Bacillota > Clostridia > Oscillospirales > Oscillospiraceae > Pelethomonas. The sequence goes on along the minus strand of CANAZG010000008.1, from coordinate 15,918 downwards.
CCGCGCTGCTTCAGATAGAGGCAGGGCATCAGGACGGCCACGTGCTCCAGCTCCCCAACAACAATATTGTCCCCGGGCTGGAAAGGGAATCCCTGCAGGATCAGGTTGATCCCCTGGGTTGTGTTCTCCGTGAAGGCGACGCTCCTGACGCCGGGGGCGTTGAGGAAGCGGGCCAGCCGCTCCCTGGCTTCGGCGACAACGGCGATGGTCTCGCCCTTTCCTGCGCCGCCGGCCTTGACCAGCCCCGGATAAACGTCCGCCTTGTGGACAAAATAGTCCTCCATTCTCTCCCTCACGAAGGCGGCGCCGCAGTTTTCATAGGCGATATCAAAAAACGCGGTTCGCTTTGTAATCGGGAATTGTTCCCGCAGACAGGCAACCCAAGGCTCGTTCATAGCATCTATTCCTCGTTTGACGAATTGTTTTCGGCCTTACCGCCGGTCAGTCCGCCGATGCGGGTGATCTCCAGGCCCTCCGCCTCCCAGGCGTCCAGAATCCGGTTCATGCCGATGGAGTCGCTGGCCATATGTCCGGCAATAATCACGTTGCCCTTGTTGTGCTCCGTCAGGGCCTTGATGTCGTCCTCCGGCATGTGCATCATAATCAGCGTGCCTACGCCGTAGTCAAAGAAGGTCTTGTACACCTGGGCGCCGCCTCCGGTCACACCGGCGAAAAGTACGCAGACCCGGCCCGCGTAGCTGTCCGGCTGACCGACGCGGATAGCGGGGGACTGCAGGGCGGTGCGCACCTCGGGAAACTCACCCAGCGCATCCACCACCTCCTGGAGCGTGGTGAAGGGCCGGTCCCTGGTCAGCTCGTCCATCCGCTCCTGGACAATCGCCTGCCCGATCAGGTCCGCAGGCGTGTGCAGGCCAATGTAGGGCATCTGAATGAGCCTAGCAAAGTCCGCCTGCCGGTTCAGATTCTTGGAGTGCATTTTCTCGCTCTCCTGCTTGGCCCGCTTGGCGATGGCCTTCTGGGCCACGTTGATGGGGACGCCGAAGTCATACATGCGCATCATCTGATCCTTGAGCATCTGATCCCCGATCCGCACGGCACGGCCCATGATGCCGTGGTGCTCCACGACGCAGTCATAGCCCCTGTCCTTGGCGGCCAGCAGCGTGGCGTTGTCCATATCGATCCCGGCCAGCACCCGCTTGATGCAGGTCCCCTCGCAGCCAATCTCTGTATCCACGGTGTCCTCCTCCAGGCCGGCCAGCCTGAGGGCAACATTGACCATCTCTCTTGTTGTCATGTCGATTACACTCCCTAAAATTGTTGTGTCATGTGGCAACGCTCTTTTTGAAATATTTTAAGATATATCAGTTGATATTTCAAGATGGAAAAACACCAGAAAAAATCATCGCATTTTTGTAGAATTTGCATAGTGAAATTTCCTTAAAGACACGGTATTCTCTATAAATAGACGGGCGCTGCCTATAAAGCGCAAATGAAAAGAAACGAGGGGAGTACGATGGAAATAAGACTTGCCGCTTCCGCCTGCGGGGACTTTGATACGGTCCTCCGCTTTTTGCCGGCCGGGACGCCGGTTTCCTTTGGGGAGCCAGGCCTCCGGGAGGCCTATGCCGCCTGCTTTCCCGGGGACAAGCTCACGCTGGAGCACAAGCAGCTGCGGGGTGTGCGCATACCCCGCCGGGGCGGGGCTGTAAACCTGCTGCTGGCCGGCTTTGACTGCCATGCGCCGGCGCCCTTTGACGCGCTTCGTCAGCTGACCGCGAAGGCCGGCGCGGCTCTGGCGGACTATGGCGCTCAGTCTGTGCTGATCGACCGGCTGGACGCGCTGGCCTTTGCGCCGGAGGAGGAAATCGCCTCGCAGATATGCTCGGTCCTCCCCCTCTGTGAGTACCAGTTTGATAAGTATCTCTCCGCCCGAAAGGCCCGGCAGCCTATCCGCGCAGCTCTCCTCTCCGACAGGGATCTGGCTCCAGCGATACAGGAGGGACTTCATCTGGCCCAGGCGGTTATGACTGCCCGCGATCTGGTCAACGAGATCGCGGATGTGCTCACGCCGGCAGAGCTGGCCAACCGGTGCGAGGCCCTGGGGCGGCTGCATGGCTTTGAGACAGAGGTGCTGGACCGGGCTACCTGTGAGGAGCTGAATATGGGACTGTTTCTCGCGGTGGCCCGGGGCAGCGAAGAGGAGCCGAAATTCATCGTAATGCGCTGGCGCGGCGGGGAAGCGGAACAGCCGCCCATCGCATTTGTGGGCAAGGGCATCACCTACGACAGCGGCGGGCTCGCGATTAAGAGTTCCGGCATGGAGTCCATGCGCTTTGACATGAACGGAGCCGCCGCTGTCATTGGAGCAATGTGCGCAATTGCGGATCAAAAGCTGCCCCGCAACGTGATCGCGGTGGTGGCAGCCTGTGAGAACATGGTAGACGCCCGCAGCTACCGCAACGGAGACGTGTTCACGTCCATGAACGGACAGACGGTGTTTGTCCGCAACACCGATGCCGAGGGGCGGCTGACCATGGCGGACGCAATGACCTACTGCATTCGCCAGGAGCATCCCTCCGAGCTGCTGGAGGTGGCGGGTTTGACGGGCAGCGTGTGCAGCTTCTACGGCAGCGTATGCGCCGCCGCACTGACCACCCACCAGGAGCTCTTTGACCGCATTGCCGCGCTGATGCCGGTAACCGGGGAGAAGTACGCCCAAATGCCGGCCTTTGAGGAGTACAAGGCGCTGCTGAAAACGCCGTATGCCGATCTGGACAACGCCCCCGCAGGCGGAGCTGGCGGGATTTTAGCGGGCCTGTTTCTGGCGGCGTTCCACGAGGATGTGCCCTTTCTGCATATTGATTTTGGGAGAATGCCCTTTACTGATAAAAAATCCGACTGTCAGGGCGAGGGCGGCACCGGATTTGGCATAAAAACGCTGTACCACTATGTCAAGAACAGGGGGTAATGGAATGGACGCGGAGAACCGTCTGAAGGAGCTGGGCCTGCGATTGCCGCAGACGCCGGAGGCCAAGGGGAATTACTGCACTATCCGCCGCACAGGCCAGCTTCTGACTCTGTCCGGCCAGGGTCCGCTGGTGGATGGCAGACTGCGCTATACCGGCCGGATTGGCACGGAGCTGACCATAGAGCAGGGCTATGACGCGGCCCGCCTGTCCGCTCTCAATCTGCTTGCTGTACTGAAGGAGGCGGCAGGGGATCTGGACCGGATCACACTGGTGAAGGTGTTGGGATTTATTGCCGCTACGCCCGATTTTGTGGACTACCCCGCAGTTCTCAACGGCGCGTCGGACCTCTTTCTGTCTGTGCTTGGGGACCGAGGCAGACACAGCCGCTCCGCCGTGGGAGTGTACGGCTTGCCCTTTGGACTGCCGGTGGAGATTGAGGTGTCCGCCTGGTACGGGGAGATACCCGATGCGCAGGGGCCCGCCGATGGGACGGCGACGCTTCCCCTTAACTGAAGAAATATTGGCGCAAAATCCACGAAAAATGGATTTTGCGCCAATGTGATCGATAATTTGACATCTGGGGGGAAATTGCGTAGATGCAGGGGCAGGTCCGGGCGTTCCCACAAACCGGAGGTTTACAGAAAAGGAAGACACCCCGAAAGGGAAAATGTAAGGGAAACCACTGGTGAAAAGCATAGAAAAAAGTCCTCAAAGCCTTCCGGTTCTAAGGACTTTCTATGTGATTATCGGACACTATAGATGCCATCCATTTTATTACTGCAATTTTCTATAGGTAGCATTTTTTCAAAACCGTTTTTAAAATACTTTCGCTTTCTTCCGTTGCTTTGAAAATGCTTGATATTCTCGGGGAGAAGCTCGGCGCACCTGGGTATCTCTTGGTGAGATACTCTGCTACGATAACAGCGGTACCCTTTTCTGGCCTTGCACAAACTAAACAGCCCGCTGTAATCAGCCGGTTTTCTCATATTCTTAGGCTCCTCCTTTCACAAGGTTATTTACTATATTTCCCTATGCGAACCTCTATCTATTGTCTATCTAAAATGTCATGTTTAAGCTTTTGCAGAAGCTGCTGGTTACTGTCGGTTACTCCATAGAGTATCTCCCGAGCCTGCTCAACAGTAGAAAAGAGCCCCATGTTGACCAGCTCCGCAATTTTTTCTTCTCCACAGGTTTGCTTTAGCAGCAAATATCGATGGGCCTCCCCCTTATGACGCAGATAACGCTGTTCCAGGCAAAAAACCGATACGTTTTCCTGCATTCCGCCCACTGCGTGAAAGTGAATTTCGCACTCCTCTGGAGAAATATGTTCCATATTAATCCCAATGGGAAGATCAGGAGAAAGCCGTGTGCATTCCTCTATATTTTTTTCATAAGGGCTCATTCCCAGCAGACGTTCCTTTTTTATGCCATTGCAACTTTGTCCGCTGGGGACCAGATTGTAAAAGCACATGGCCAATGCGGGAAACAGGCTTTTCGGAAAAAAGTGATCCAGTTCTAAAGTGCGCTGCGTTGGTATCCCGTCCTGCTCCAACACATCCAGGTATTCTTCATCACAATAAGGGCAGACCTTGACACCTAGGTTTTCAATGAACGTGTATGCGTTGTACTTGCTGGTGTCGTCAACATAGTGGGAGCTTCCATTGCAAAAGCGGTTTTTGTACAGCTTTTTGAACTGGCCAAATTGTAATAGAGCCGGTTTCTCCTCTGTCAGTTTTTTCAAAGTAGCGACGTCCGCCAGAAGAAAGTTTTCCAACCAAGACCAATCGCCGATATTTTTTGACGCATTGTAGTCCAGCGCAGCTGGAACAACAGCCGCAACCACTTGGAATAATTCTCGTTGATACGCTTCATTTTTTGTCTTTACATAGGCGCGGACTGCTTGGGCATGATCCCTCTCTGCCTGGACAAGCGTATCGGTTGTAATTCTTCTCATCTTATTGGCCTCCGTTTCCCTCAAACGCGACCAATACGTTTTCAAATGCCTGACGGATAAATTGGTCTCCAATATATGGAAGAAGCTCCCTTGTGCGCCGAATGAGCTGCTGTGCCTTTTCGTCGGGGGCATCTGCGTGATCTTCCGCTTTCCGCAGATCATTAAATACCTGTTGGAGAAATATGCGGGAATCCTCCCCAATTGTATATCGGAGGAAAAAGCTATCCGCCAGAATCGTATGGATATTGGCTCCAAAATAATTTTTTTCGGTTCCCGGCATGACGATTGCGCTGCCGGTCTCATGGTCGATATCCAGGCGGATTACCTCCTCTGGAAGCGCGTCGGAGAGCATAAAGGGCGAATGGGTGCCAATGATAATCTGAACAGGAGGCGCCTCTGGGTACTTCGAGGTGATCCGGTGGATCTCTGAGACAAATTTCCGGGCCAGCTCGGGATGCATATATGTCTCTGGTTCATCCAGCAGGATAATTTTCGATAGCTCCGTTTTCTTTCTATCCTTATCAGTCAGCGCAAGCATCAGGCAATCCTGCAGTCCGCCCAGCACCTTTGCGTATTGATACTCCCCGGTGCTTAAACAGGTAAAGCTGTACGGCAGCAGCTTCTCGGTAAAAATGCCCGCGTCATCCTGGTGATAATCTTCCATGCGTTCAAACAAGTCAAAGAATAGGGGCTGATATTTCTCCTGTTCCATATCAACGACAGGGATCGTGCAGGTATCAATTGTAAAGTATTTGTCATCTAATTTCGAGAGGATTGTCCCAATATCCTTAATATCATCAATTACTTGCCAAAGAACGCCGTGCGGGTCTCCAGTGTCTGTCCGGTCAATGAATTCAGCCAACCAAGTGCATCTCTTTACAATGGTCATCGTTTTCCCATCAGGAAGATCGGAGGGATCAATATCCTCCTTATACTCTTTTTCTGTATAGTAATCTATCGCTTCCTGATAAACGTCCACAGTTCCTGACGCATCCAGATGATCCTTCGGAATCTCTACCTCCGCATGATACAGCAGGATTTTTTCGACCCATTTCCTGAGGTAGTGCGCATAATCCGCCCATAAATCATGGATGAACATTTCCTTGTTGGAGAGCTCCCGTCTTTTACGCCTTTTTTGCGTCCTCCTCCTGGCATCCTCGTCAAACGCAGCCAGCATCTCGTCCTGCTTGATCTGGTAAAACGTCCAATAGTCTCGTTCCACGGCGTTTTCCAGCTTCAGCGGATATTGCTCCGCAAAGTTGTGGGTTGATAACACGAAGGCGACGCGGCGTTTGCCGCTCCCGGGTTCTACGCGCCCTATGTAATCCCTGATATAATCACAGATATGCCAGAGAGAGGTCCGGTGATAGGGCTGAACCATCCGGCCCATCCAAGCTCGATTTCTGAAATCCTGATAATCTTCTTTTTCGTCAGGATAAGGAGGGACCAGAAATGCATTGAAATCATAACTGTTGAGGACCATGGCTGTTTCCAGAATATCATACTGATTATATCTGGTGAACTCCTGATAGGTTTTTCCTTCACGCAGCGGGCCTTGGATGGAGAAGCAACTGGTGTAAAGTCTCCGGGTTCTTTCACTATGCTTTCGGACGCTGTCAGGCATCGTTTTATCCTCGGGATAACTGGGCGCGGGAAACTGTTTCATATCCATGTCGCAGATTTCCAAATAATATTGAATATCATTAATCCGATAGAGGAAGAAATAGGCATCATCCTCCCCATCCCATTTCCGCTGATGTCGGATGTCGTGTTTCATTCCTATAAGCTGCAGGAGATTTGTTTTTCCTGATCCAGTTTTCCCAACTAAAAAATGGAGATGGTCCTCTTTGCGCTCGCCGCGTAGAAGAGAACGGGCCGCAGAAGTACCAACATAGGAGAAAGTGAGAAGCCCCGCTTGGAACTGGACATTATACTCCGTGTTAAAAAGAACACTTTGCTCTGCATAGTTTTTATATTTTTGAATATACGCATAGATGAGTGTCACAACAATATCCCTCCCCAGCTTATTTATATTCTTCCACCCAAGTAAATTGGGGGCCAAAATGTTTTGGCAGCACGGTGCCACGCAGTCAGACGCCATTTTCTGAGGGATAGAAGGTTATTCTATCCCACGCCACAGCCTCCGCATCAATGCGAATAACAACCGGAATACCATGCCGCCGGCCAACTGCTGCCGCAGTTTCGATATCTCTGGAGAGGTGGACGTACTGCCGGCCTATCTTCTGGATGCTCTCCCGCTGGTTCTTTGACAGGAACCGGGTTGCTGTCCCATGAAAAAGACACAGGGACGGGAGCGATGCGGTCAACTCAACATCCACCTGGAGTGAGTACCCCTGGTTAGCCCGTATTTTTGTGTGATCCTCAGAGTAAAGGCATACCGGCCGGAACTGTGGACCACCAGCAAACTCGCCCTGCCGTTCAGCGTAATCATGTGCAGATCCTAACAATAGTTGCGGCTCTTTTCTTCGCCGCAAGGAATCGTCCTGATCTTCAAATGACGCTGCAATGGTATCGTAAGGCCCAGTTCCATTCGCACTACCTCACTTCAGTCGGCCTCTACCACGCAAAAATATTCCGGCGGCGCATACTCACACAGCCACACGCCGTTCTCGGAGCGGTAGAATCGCACACCGCTCTCGGCCATCTCTCCAGCATTGATCCTGAGTACCACCGGAGCGCCGTGGCGGCGTCCTACTGCAACCGCTGCCTGAAAGACTTCAGAGAGATGGACATGCTGCCGGGTCATCTTTTTGATGCCCTCCAGCTGAATTGTGGGGAGAAAACGCATCGCTGTCCCATGGTAGAGATACCGGGGCGGTTTTGTTTCCCGCAACTCCACGTCCACCTGGAGCGAGTGCCCCTGGTTAGCACGGATCTTGGTATGATCTTCATTGAATGAGTACCGTTGCTTGTTGTTCTCCCGGACGATACGTTCCAGCGTCTTCCTGTCGATCTGCCGCCCGGTGCTGCGCACCCCATTCAGCAACTCATCCACACCCGCCCAGCCATGCTCGTCCAGGGAGATTCCCGCCGCGCTTGGATCATGGCGCAACACCAGACTGAGAAATCGACCCAGCTTTATGTCTTTTGTACTCTGCATTGTTTTGCCTCCGCTCTATATCAGCACACTTTCGCGGTGATTCATCTCATGTTGGATAATCTGCACCATCCAACTGGTAAAAAGGACTATGGTATCTTTCATGGTTTCCCGAACCATCGTCAACCCTCCATCTGGATCGCAGTCTTGATTACGCCATTCCTCCGGCTCTCGAAGAGTTCATACGCCGCCGCGATGTCCTTGAGAGGGAAGGTATGGGTGATCAACGGCGTGGTGTCGATCTTCCCCTGCTCGATCAGCGCCAGCGTCTCGGCACATTTGCAGCCGTCCACGCCGCCGGTCTTGAAGGTCAGATTCTTGCCGTACATCTCCGGCAGAGGCAGCGCCTGGGGACTGTCATACAGCGCCACGATGGTTACGATGGCGTTCGGGCGGGCGCATTGCCACGCCATGCGGAAGGCCTCCAGGCTTCCGGCAACCTCCAGCACGACGTCCGCACCGCCATGATCGCTGTGGGTCAGGACAAATTCCTGCACATTCTCTGGATCCACGGTCAGGACTGCGGGATAGTGTTCCCGGACAAATGCCAAGCGCTGAGGATCTTTCTCACAGACGATGACCTGTTTTGGCTGCTTCAGCAGGACGCATTGCAGTGTGCAGATGCCCGTGGGTCCCGCGCCGATGATCAGCACCGTGTCCCTGGCCTTGATCTCAGAAATATCCGCTGCCCAGTAGCCCGTTGCCAGAATATCCCCTGCAAACAGCGCCTGCCGGTCTGTTACCGTATCAGGGATCCGGTTCAGTCCCTGGTCAGCGTAGGGGACCCGAACGTATTCCGCCTGTCCGCCGTTAATGCGGCAGCCCAACGCCCAACCGCCGTTGGGATCGGTGCAGTTGTTAACCCATCCGTGTTTGCAGAAAAAGCACTCCCCGCAGAATGTCTCTACATTCACCGTCACCCGGTCGCCGGGCCGGACGCTGGTCACAGTGCTGCCAACACTTTCCACCACGCCCACCATTTCATGCCCCACCGTGATGCCCGGTACAGCACGGGGAACGCTGCCGTGCTTGATGTGGAGATCGCTGGTGCAGATGCTCGCCAGCGTCACCCGGACAATAGCGTCCCGGTCATCCAGCAGAACCGGCTTTGGCTTCTCCAGAAGCTCGAATTTCCCGTTCTCAACGTAAGTATAAGCCAGCATTGTTTTGCACCTCATCGAATGAATTTTGCCAGATCGTCGTCAAATGCCTCTGGACACAGCTGCCCCAGGTGGTAAATGATCCTCGCCCTGGATTCCTCCGGGGCGCGGTGGTAGGCTCCCTGGGTCACATCCGCTCCCAGCACATCCTCTGTCACCGCATACCTGGCGATGCCCCAACCGTAGGGCTTGCCGTACTTGTCGCGGGCATACTCGAAGCTGTGAACGGTGATGTAGGTCTGCATTTGCAGGCTGGTGATCACACTGTCGAAGCCCTTCAGTCCATCGCTGCCGAATCCAGCCAGCTTTTTCAAGTCCTTGGACAGTGTTGGTCCTTCTCGGAGTAGCACATCCACGATCTGTTTCTCCCGCTGGCTAGCCAGCCCCTCCTCGTAGCGGGCATCGAAATCGTACCCGTTGCGGCGGTAGTTGGCCAAATCGGGATACCATTCTCGGCTGACCAGCCCCGCCTTCTTGGAAAACAGCTTGCCGTAGGCCACCACGCTCCGGCGGGCCAGTTCCATCCGCCACTCCCATGGCCCATCCACTCCCTCCACGAACCAGTAGCGGCTGGGGGTAAACTCCTCGATGGAGAAATTGGGGATGGAACAGGGAAAGAATGGCAGAAATCCTATCTGCTGCACCAGAGTTTCCAGTTCCATGGCGCTGGTGATCTTCGGTTTGGGCATGGCTGGAGTCCTCCCTGGCAGTGTTTTCCTCAGTATAGCACACCACACCTCGTCCGGCAAGTCGAGAGTCAGATGAACTTCCGCCTCGATCTGCCGCAGCAGTTCGGCCTTCGACCAGCCGAATTGCCGGACAGCCCGCAGATACCACGCTTTCTCCGGTAGCATCAGCTTTGCCTCCAGAATGACCACGTTCTGTGTCTAGCTCGGTTCCATCGCTAGATGTATCCGAATGCATCCGGTAAAACTCCCGCATCCGGCGCAGATTCCGAGGGGAAAAACCCGTGGCATCCGGGTTGGCGGTTTGCAGATATTTTGCTGCGGCAGCGGCAGCACCCTTTTCGGGTCTGCTGCTGACCAATCTGCCTATCTTATAGTACAGCTTTATCTGCGGTAGATCCACAACCATCAATTCATCCAGCGATGCGAACATAGCGGTGTAATCAATCAGTTTTCTGACGTTCACGGGTTCTCCTCCTTTCCGGCTTGCGCCTTGATCTGTCAGGGCATAGAAAAACACGGCAGAGCTGATCTGCCGCGCTTTTTCATACCCTGAGTTTATTTTTTCTCGTCCGGCTTTTCGGCTTCAAGCCGCCGCATAGATCCTTTCAGTGATACCACCATATCGGCGATCATTTTGATTTCGAGATCACTGCAATCCTCCACCAGCTCCGTGAGCCAGTTGCTGCGAAGGGCAACATCTTTCGTGATCTCTACACACAACAGTTCATCGGCAGAGCAGCCGAACGTATTGATAAAGCGGATGATCATCTCCAGGTTGGGGACGGAGCGGCCTGTCTCAATATGGCTGATATGGGTGACACCGACGCCTGCCTTTTCCGCAAGCTGCTCTTGGGTCATCCCTCTTGCTTTCCGCATCCGTTTGATTTGTGTTCCGATCGTCTTCTGATCCACCATATACAAGCATCCCCCTGTGCCATGGCGCTTGTATTATAAGTGCAGTTTATCCGGATTATAATATCCGATTAGTATAATTGCATTGATAGACATATAAAAATCTTTACTTCTTTATGCTTTGCCGGATTTCCATTCCGTCCCGCAGGTACACTATGATCGCATCCTCCGACAGCACATTGACAGTATCTACCAGTTGCCGTACCCACGACTCGTTCCATTCGGTAAGCTCCGGAGACATCTTTTCCATCAAAAGATATGGTGGTGGTCATTTTCTGTACTGCAGCGTAAATGCCATCAGCTATGGAGAGGACAATCAAACTGTTACACTGTCTCTCGCCCCGCCTGCGACAAAATGGCCTGAGCGTATCGTGTGGTATGACCGCAATGTTTCTCTGGAGAACTTTGTCCTGATGCTGGGAGAAAGTCAGCTCGGTCCTGTGACCGTGGACCTGAGAACCAATGCCCATATTCTCCTGGGCGGCGTAACAGGTTCAGGCAAGACAGTACTGCTCAAGGTGCTGCTCCGGCAGGCCATTGATAAGGGTGCAAAGGTGTATATCGCTGACTTCAAAGGCGGCGTGGACTTCAAGTCGTGGTTCCGGGAGAACTGCTATATGAGCTATGATATGGACACAACGCTGGAAACCCTGGCTGAATGGGAGAATGAGCTGGACCGCCGCAAGACGCTTTTGCGGGATTCCAACTGCTCCAACATTGACGAGTACAACGCCATGTTCACCGAAACAAAGCTCCACCGCTGGGCGTTTGCTTGTGACGAGATCGCCATGATGCTGGACAAGACCGGGCAGAGCAAGGAGCAGAAGGAGAAGATCGACAAGGCCAAGAAAGCATCGACCTTACGCCCCGTGAGTTTGAAATTCTGCGGGAGCTGATAACGCACCAAGGCAGGATTTTGACGCGGCAAAACCTTTTGCAAACACTTTGGAAATATGAGTTTTTCGGAGAAGAACGGATTATTGACACGCATATCAAAAATCTGCGGAAAAAGCTCGGTACTGCTGACCACATAGAAACAATTAGAGGGGTGGGATATAGAATTGATAAGGAAAATTAAAAGCCGATTATCTGTTAAAGTCTTTTTGCTGACATTGTTATTGATAGCGGTGTGCTGTTTTACAACATATAGTTTCATTTTGCAGGCAGCCCCCAAAAACTATCAATACGACATAGAGGATGCCGAGATAGAACTTAGCTTTTTGCCGGATGACTTATCAAGAGTTGAAAAAGAAGATGCTTATATTTGGCTTGAAGGTATGTCTGAATTGATGGGCGAACTATTTGAAAATGAATTTGAACTGCACTTTTTTCAGTCTGACGGACAGGAAGTAAGTTTACATGATATTAACCAGCTTGTCGGTGGGCAGATTACAGATTTTAACAAAGTTGAAAAAAGCAAGACTTACACCACTTCATTTTCTGACAGCGATTTGCTCTATACACTATTGTTGACAAGAAATGACGCAAAACATACACAGACGGAGGAAACTATACAAAGAACGCTTCCAGTGCTTTGCCTTGTCGTATTGTTGGGTTCTATCGTTTCAGCTTTTTTCTATTCGTGGTATATGACCGCGCCCATTAAAAAAGTAAGTAAACTTTCAAAGCAAATGGCAGATATGGATTTCAGCGGTTTTTGTTCTTCGGGACGTACTGATGAAATAGGCATATTATCTGACAGTCTGAATACACTCTCCCGTAAATTGGAAATAGCTCTTTCTGAATTGCGGGAAGCAAACCAAAAGCTGCAAGCAGATATTGATATGGAGCGGCAGCTTGAACATCAGCGGGTAGAATTTTTTTCTGCTGCTTCCCACGAATTAAAAACGCCAATCACCATTATCAAAGGGCAGCTTCAAGGTATGCTTTATCAGGTGGGACGCTATAAGGACAGGGAAACCTATCTTGCACAATCTCTGGAAGTTACGAATAACTTGGAGAAGATGGTGCAAGAGCTGTTGACAATATCACGACTGGATACACCGGGATATGCGTTCAATCCCTCGCACATTCATTTGGATGAATTAATCCAAAACCGTCTGACGGCAAATGAAGATTTGTTTATGCAAAGGGAATTGACGGTTGAAAAAGACATATCCCTGGAAGTCTATATTTCAGGCGATTTGCAGCTTCTTCAAAAGGCGGTGGACAACCTTTTGGGAAACGCCGCCGCATACTCCCCAGCGGGGGAACGCATAACGGTTAAAGTATGGCAGGCCGCTGAAAAAGCACATTTGACGATTGAGAATACAGGCGTATATATCCCTGACGGAGATATTTCCAAACTGTTTGAAGCGTTTTACCGCGTAGAGCAGTCAAGAAACCGACAGACGGGCGGCACAGGCTTGGGCTTATATATTGTCAAGACAATCCTTGATTTGCATGGAGCGGCAATCAAAATCGAAAACACAGCGCAGGGCGTAATGGCGTCAGTACAATTTTAGAAATATCAGACCTCAAAGGGCGGTGAGCGAAAGGCTTGCCGTCCTTTTCCATCTCCACATAAAAAACATATTCAATACAAACTCAATTCAAGCTGGGCCGGTATGATATAGCTGTGCCCGGAAAGGGCAACAGAAAGGAGCTTCTGCTATGAAGAAATTTTTATCCATCAGCCTTGCCACCCTGCTGGCCGTCAGCGTGTTTACAGGGTGCGCCAAGCAAACATCCCTGCCGGAAAACGCCAATATTCCGGCACAAGGCGACGAACTCGCCAGTAAGCAGACGGCAACACCAACAAGTGGGGTCATTCCCACGAACACCTCTGCGGCGTATGTGAAACTGATCGCATACAAGACCGAGGGTTACGGGCAGCAGAGCGTAGCCGATTTTAACATGGCACTCGCCCCGACCCTTGATGAATTGACGGAGCTTCTTGCCGCAGTAGCCGATGTAAGCGGTAGCATCTCTCCCAACGACGAAAACTATGACTTTTTCGCAACCACAATGACCTTTTCGGCCCACGAATTATTCTGTGAGCATATGGGAGAGGAATTTACCCTCTTTGTACCAATGTCGAAACAGAGCAGACCTTGCAACTACTTGGACGAGTATGGAGAAACGGTATATGATTTCAACTGCTTCGTTGAGGCAAACGTCGCTTACTCCATCATCAATCCGAAGCTGGTAACGGTGGCAGAGAGAGATAAAGCGTTGCTGACATTCAGGGAAGAAATGCAAAATTACCTGAATGGCCTGAGCGAAGAAGAAGTCGCGGGCGGCAATATCAAAACAATGCTCACAGACAAGTCTGCCGAGGGCGGCGCAGGTGCGGCGCAAGGGTAACGGGCTTGCGGAGCGAGGCCGGGGGGACTATCCTGCCCCTGGCCTTGCTGGGCGTTACTGCGCCGTTGTTTAAGATAAGCAATCATCCAAAAGTTTATCTAACATTTCTGCACAAGAATTAAAAACAACCATTTCTCTACCAGATGGATTATCCAACTCCATATATCGGCCCGATGCTATTTCATAGACATACCAACTTATGTTGCTTTCTCCCAAAAAGAGATAGGCCCTTTGACTCTCAACCTCATGCCATATTTCGTTTTGCTCTATCAATCCAGACACCGTATATGCCGGACTATCAAAAAAGTCTTGGTCAACCCCATACAAAATGTATCCGTTCCACTCAAAACCATTCGCACAAAGCAAGATATTCATAAATTCTTGGGGTGGCTTAATTCCGAATGAACTTTGAACATGGGTAGACCAAATATTGATAATGTCATTTGAAACTCCGGGATTTACACAAGCAAGCGAGTATCCATTGCTTATTTCTTGCACTTTTTTTAGCTTATCTTTCCACATACTACCCCTCCACATTGTCGCTTGGTCATAATCATGTTTATATCCATTTTATCACAGTCAATCGGAAATACAAAGCAAAAAATCTGTGCCTACTATGCAAACAGCTTTGTTCTGTGCTATACTTTTGTCCAGAAACAGACAGCTCTTTTGCAGATTGGAGGCACAATGCCATGAAACGAAAGTATGCCCTTGCCGCCGCCCTGGTCGGGGCGCTGGTGCTGCCGCTGTGCAGTTGCGCCGGAGGAATAGAGGGGAAAGCCCAACAGTATCTTTCCAGCTGGTACAGCGGGGAGTTTACAATTACTGATGCTGAACGCATAACAAATGAAACCGGGCCTATCCCTGTACTTATACCTACATATCACTGGAAGCTGACAGCTAAATCCGAACATTTTCCAAGCGAAACCTTTTTTGTTTTTTACAGAAAGAACGAGAGCAAAGAATGGTATTGGTCTGATAATTATTATTCTGTTTTGTTCCGGGACGAGGTAGAGGGAACCAGCAAAGAACTTGTTGAAGAAATGTTTGCTGCCGAGTGTATCATTGAATCTGTTTGGGGAATATCCCCGTGGCCTGACGGAACAGATGATAACAGTACGATCCAGGATAAGAGGGCGGCAAAGGCCGTCTGTGGCCGAAACGTGGCGTTTCAGGAGCGCAGCCCCGCCGCCCAGGAAGACGGCGGGCATGGCGCGGGCATCCAGCCCGCTCTCCGTGATGGCGGACAGCAGGCGGCGGACGTAGGCTCCGGCCTCCCGGTGGATGATCTCCCTAACCTGTTCGCCTGTGCTGCCGGACTCACCCCGGAGACAGCTCTCAATCTGCGCCGCCGTCATGGACAGCCCCAGGGAACGGCGCACCTGCTCCGCGATCTCGTCCAGACAGCGGATCATGCCCAGCTCCAGGCTCCGGCAGGTGGCGGCGTTGGGGATACGGTTGTCCAGCCGCATCAGGTCCACTGTCCAGCCCCCGATGTCCGCCACGATGACGGAGGGTTCGTCCAGTAGCTCCTGCTGGGTCAGCACAGCGGCATAGCCTTGGGGGAACAGGGACACTTCCGCAATGGTGACGGTATAGCCGATGCCCTCATAGCGGAAGGATACCGGCTGGCTGTCCCGGAGCAGATACTCCCGGAATTTCTTCTTGTCCCGCCCGAAGCTGGTGAGGGGCAGGCCCGCCGCCAGATGTACGGCGGCGGTGGGGTCCGCGCCCCGGTGGGCCAGCTCTCTGGCGATGGCGGCGAGAGTCAGGAGGTAGTAATCCTCCGTGGCGGTTTTGTCCTTCTGGAGCGGCTGGCGGCCGCTGCCCACCACATAAAATTTGCCGC